>NZ_JBHWUR010000007.1:0-56138 GCF_042737755.1 Streptomyces sp. NPDC059994 | reverse complement strand
GTCGGGCCGGGTGAGCGTGACGGTGACGGTCCGGGTTAGCGTGACGGTGACGGTCCGGGTGAGCGTGACGGTGACGGTCCGGGTGAGCGTGACGGTGACGGTCCGGGTGAGCGTGACGGTGACGGGCCGGCCGGTGCGCAGGCGGCAGCGGTGCGCGGCGTCCTCGGCAGCGCGGTGGTGTAACCCTGGGCGCTGGGCCGAGGTTGCGGGCACAGCGCGCGACGGCGTCCCGCTGCTTCTGGCGGGTGCCGAGGCGGTACTCGGCGTCCGTGGCTCCGCACGGCGGGGCGATCGAGAGGAGGCGGCCCACTCGCACGCGACGGCGGCCGAAGCCCTCCGCAAGGCCGGACCCCTGGAGACCGCACGCCGCCATGCCCGTCTCACGCTGGAACACTTCGAGGCGGTCGGCACCCCCGCCAGCCTCAGCTACGGCTACCGCCTCATCGCCAAGATCGAATGGGCGCTGGGAAACCACGCGCACGCACGACGGCTGATGCACCAGGGACACGAACTGCGCCACGGCCTCGACGCCGAGGAAGGACCGTCGGCCAAGGCCATCGCCCATCCGTCCTCCCGCGCGGTCCGCCTGGGCCACCACCTGGGCAACCGGGAGCTTCCGCGCTCCACGGACCAGGGCATGTCCGGGCGGTCGTGAGCGGTCAGGCGCACGGGCGGGCAAGTCGGGCGCACCAGTCCCCTGCGGGAACGTGCCATCCCGGGTAGGTGGGTTGAACTGGCCGCCGGGTCACCTCTCCGGACCTGACGGGCCCTCAGCGGCAGTGGTACGCAGTCCATTTGCCCGGTGCCGACGTCGCCGAGCGCGTAGCCTGCTGCGCAGCGCGAGCGAGCAGGTTCGCCGCGCGCACGATCCGTCCCGTATCAGGAGTACTCCGCCATGCACATACCCAGACCCTCACGCTTACGGCGCGCCAGAGCCGCTGTCGTCGGAGCGGCCCTGGCGGCCGCCCTCACGCTCGCGGGCTGCCAGGACAGCACCTCCGGCGCGGCCTCGGCGCCGCCGTCGCTCACGGCGAGCGCCACCCCGAGGGCCGGCTCCCCTGCCACGTCTTCCCCGACCGCCCCGGCCACGACTCCCGCCGCCTCCCCCAGCCATACGCCTGCCCCGAGCCGGACGAGCGCGAAGCCGCACACCCCGGCTCCCGCGCCGACGAAGTCGCGCACCCCGAAGCCCCCGGCGCCGGGCAGCCACCCGAGTACGAAGGCCACCGCCTCCGCTCACTCCGGCAGCTGCGAGATCGTCTCCAACGCGGGCAACTGCTACAACGCCGGCCAGTTCTGCCGCAAAGCCGATCTCGGCCGTTCCACGCATGCCGCGAACGGGCGAATGATCTACTGCCGGACCGTGAGCGGCCGCCCTCATTGGCAGTACTGACCGTCTCGTCCGCGCCCGTCGGCGCGGCGCGGCGGGTCTCGTGATCGGTTCGGCCCGCTGCGGACGGTCCCCGGATCAGCCGAGTCCGAGTCCGGGCGTGCTCATGGTCTGCTCGGCCATGCGCTGCTCGCCGAGCGCGTTGGGGTGGACGGGAACGACGTTCTGCCCGAACAGGAGCGGTTCGATCCAGCGGGTCCCGGTGGGGGCGCACGCGTCGTGACCCTCGGACGCCCGGGAGAAGTCCACGTAGGTGGCTCCGGTCTCATTGGCGGCGCGTTGGACGACGGCGTTGAGGTGCGCCTGTATGCCGCGTACGTACGGGACGTCGCCGGAGGCGATGGGCAGCTTCACGAAGCAGGACGGGTCGGCGGTGGCCGGGGTGATCCAGGGGTAGCCCAGCACCGCCACGCGGGCGTGGGGCGCCTTGGCGCGGACGGCGCGCAGTGCGCTCTTGAGCGCGGGATACGTGTTCGCGTCGATCTGGTCGTCGAAGGCGGTGCCGTTCCGGTCCTTGCAGGGGCTGCCCTGACCACCACTGAAGACGCCCGCGGTGCCGCAGGTCAGGATGGCGTTGATGAAGGTGTTGTTGTCGTTGCCGCCGATGGTCAGCGTCACGAGTTCGGTGTCGGCGGTTACGGAGTCCAACTGGGGTGCGGTGCCCGGGTACTGGGATGCGGAGAAGTCCTTGGTCTGTGCGGCGCCGCAGGTCACGTCCGTGAGGTGGGCGCCGGTGCGGGAGGCGATGACGTGGGGGTAGTTCGCGGTGGACCGCAGGCACAGCAGATTGGTGGGGTCCACGGGCAGGACGCCGGATCCCGCGCTGTAACTGTCGCCGAGGGCCACGTAGTTCAGGGCCGGAGCAGAGGCTGTGGCCGCATCCTGGGCCGGGGACTGGGCGGCGTGCGCGGTGGTGGCGCCGACGAGTCCGAGAGCCAGCGCACCGGCCGCGACTGACGCAGACATGACATATCGAGCGGACATGGGCACGATTGCTCTCTCTTCCCGGGGAACGGCGCGCGCCGGACCGGCGCGACGAAGGAGCGGCTCGAACAACGAATGACGGCAGCGGGCCGACGGTGCGCGCGCCGACGACCGCGGAGGACCGATGCGGGATTACCGCCCGGTTCTACCCATAGGTAATGTGAGGTGCCGCCAGGGCCGCGTCAATATTGGTGACCGGATTTATTTGAAATCCTCACGACCATGACAGCGGCGATGACTTGAGCAGCACCTCCCGGGCGTCGCCGCGCACCCCCGTCACCCAGTCGGCTGGGCCCGTACGGTCGAGGCCGACCGCCGCGCCACATACCCTGGCCGGCTCCGGTGCTGCGGAGCTGCGGAGCTGCGGAGCTGATCGTCAGGCTGGACGAGGATCAGGCTCGGGGGAAGGTCCTGGAGTGGGAACTTCCCAACCACCTCCGGCGCAAAGCCCGCCTCCTCTTCGTCGCCGGCCGACGCGACGAGGCGGCCCAGGCACTGGCGGAGGCGGTCAGCCAGAGAACGTGCAGCCCCGAGTACGACTACGCATGGGAGGCCCTCACCTACGACCTCGATCTTGCCCATCGGGAGCTCAACGGCGCCCCCGCGCTCACCCTGGTGAGAAACACCGTCCAGCGCCTGCTCACACACGACAGGCGGCCCGCCGGCTCAAGTCGGGCCCAGGAGGTGATCCGGGCCCTGGAAAGCATCGGCGCCCACAAGGAGGCCGCCCACCTCAGACGGCTTTCGGGCGCCTGAAGCGTCCACCCGGGCGCGGCCCTCGCTGCCGAGCAGGTCGTCAGAGCGGGTCGATGCGGGCCTTGAGCAGGCAGAACTCGTTGCCTTCGGGATCGGCGAGGATGTGCCAGGACTCCGCCCCGGTCTGACCGATGTCGACGCGTTCGGCCCCGGCGGCCAGGAGGCGTTCGAGCTCGGCGTCCTGATCGCGGTCGGTGGCGTTGACGTCGATGTGCAGCCGGAGCTTCCCGTTCTTCGGCTCGTCGCTTCGGCTGAGGACAAGCGTCGGCTGCGGGCCGCCGAACCCTTCGCGCGGTCCGATCTCGATGTCGCCCTCGTTGCGATCCAGCACGATGAAGTCCAGGACCTCGCACCAGAACCGCGCCAGCACCTCGGGGTCGCGGCAATCGAGCACGAGCTCACTGATACGGCTTGCCATTGACGAAACCTACTCTCAGCGTGGGAACTGCCGGGTGGCCGCGCGCGGATCTGATGGGCTCCCGCAGGGAGAACACTCCCGCGACCGTACCGGGCGAGGCGAGCAGTGGCGGGATTATTTCAGGGCCCTCGCCCGGAGAGCCGGTTCGCGCGGCACGGCCCGGGCACTCCGTAGAGCCCCATAAGGCGCACCGTATGTTGCCGGGAGCCGCGCTGGGTGTTGAGGTCGGGACCATGGGCAGTGACGGCGACGCCGCCGACGGGCGCATGCGCAGAGTGACCGGGGAGAAGGTGTTCGCCAGCGACTTCCGGCCGGTGGACATGGCCGCCATGGGCTGGCCCACGGACTGCCGGCACGCCCTGCTGCTGCGCAGCCGACACGTCGACCGGCTCTTCACGGGTGTGGATTTCGCACGGCTGCCGGTCGAGCTGCGGCCCGACGTGGTCGTGACAGCCGAGGACCTCCCGCAGCCCCCGTACAGCAACCGTGTCTCCGCCGACAATGTGCAGGCGCTCCTGCCGGCGGGTGAGAAGGCCGACTACCTCGGTCAGCCGGTGGCCATCGTGGTCTACGGCGACTTCGTACGGTTCCGCCGCGCGGCGCAGGAGCTGCGCGAAGGCGCTGCTCCAGTGACGTACGGACCCGCCACCGGCGTCCTCCCGCCCACGGAGGAGCAGCTGATCACGCAGGATCTGGAGGCATGGACGCAGCGGAGCTTCACCGGCACGCCGCGCCAGGCGCACTACCTGCTGGACGCCACCGTTCCCAACGGCTACTCCCACTGGAACCGGGGGCGTGTCACCTACGACGCCACACAGAGCACGTTCGTCAGGAACGGGCAGCCCGACACCGACGCGGAACACCTGTTCTCGGCGATCGAAGGCGACATGGCCCAGCCCGGCGCGCTCGGGGCCGTCACCACGACGTTCACCCAGCAGACCGACCCGGCGTTCTTGGAGCCGGAGGCAGGACTGGCCTGGCTGGACCACTCCTCCGGCACCCTGCATCTGGTCCTGGGTACGCAGTCGCCGCACGGCGACGTGCCGGACATCCAGACGCTGCTCGGCCGCGCGGCCCATCCGAGCGTACGGTCCGTACGGCTGTGGTCGAAGGACTGCGGCGGTGGGTTCGGTGGCCGGGACAAGTCGCCGTTCCCGTACTACCTGGCGCTCGCCGCGGTGTTCGCGCCCGGCCCCGTCCGGCTGGCGTACGACCGGCGCGAGCAGTTCCAGGGCGGCTTGAAGCGACACGCCTCCGGCGTCCGCAGCTGGCTCCGGGCGGATCCCGACGGGCGGATCCGGGCGATGCGGTCGTTCATCGTGCTGCACGGGGGTGTCGAGGCAAACCTCAACGGGCCGGTGCTGGGGCTCGCGGCCCTGCACGCCACCGGCCCCTACCGGGTGCCGCAGGCCTCGGTGCACGCCATCGTGGTGGAGCGGGCGATCCCCGCCGTCGGTTCCATGCGCGGCTTCGGCATCCCGCAGGTGGCGTTCAACCTGGAGACCGCGCTCGACCGGTTCGCCGTACGGGGTCTCGGCATGGATCCACTCGACTTCCGCCTGGCGAACGTGGTCCACTCCGCCACCGACGGACCGACCGACGCCACTGACGCGGACACGGACCTCGCGGGGACTCCGCTGCGGTTCCACGTCGGCGCCGCCGCGGTCTGCGCGGCGGCTCGGGACCACACGCTGTGGCAGCAACGCGACGAGGCCCGTGACCGGGTCGCCGGGCGCGGAGACGGCACGCTGTACGGGGTCGGCTTCGCCTGTTGCATGGAGGCGTACGGAACCAGCCAGGACAGTGTCTACACGGCCGTGCAGGTGGCCGGGGACGGCCAGGTCGCGGTGTGGGGCCAGAGCGTGGAGATGGGACAGGGCTCCCGCGCCGCTCTGGAGCAGGCCGCCCACGACGTGCTGGGGGTACCGGCAGTGGCCCGGCTCGGTGTGGTGGGGCCCTTCGAACGCTTCGCCCAGCGGCTCAAGGAGCGCGGACTGCACGACCAGGTCAAGATCTCGCTGTCCCACGGAGCGAGCAGCGCGTCGAAGACGGCGTTCTTCCATGTGCACGTGGTCCGCGAGGCCTGCCGCGCACTCCTTCGGCTGCGCCTGCTCCCCGCAGCACGCACGCTGCTGAACGAGCCCACGCTGAGCGACGCCGACCTGCTGGCTGCTTGGCACGATGGTGCCGTGCGGCTGCCGGGCCGCCCCGCGGTGCCGCTGGCCGCACTCGCGCACGAGCTGGTGCGTACAGGAAGCCAGACATGCGTCATGGCGCACGGCTACTTCTGCAACGGCTGGTCACAGGCGACGTTCCAGGTCGACGGGATGCCTCACGAGGCGTCCGTCGACGCGCTGGCGCTCGTCCGCTCGCCGGACGACGACCCTGTGCCCCTCACCCCGGTCGGCCCGCTCAAGGCCCCGGTCGCGCGTGGACCGGGCGGGGACGTCGTACCGCGGTCGCTGTACGCGGCGGCCGGTCACTTGATCGGCGTGGAGATCGTGCCGGGGCACGGGGCGATCCGTGTCGTGGACGCGGTGACGTTCCTGGACGCGGGCGACCCGCTGCTGCCGGCCGCGCTGGAGGGCCAGGTGGCAGGCGGGCTCGCCATGGGGATCTCCCACACACTGCACGAGGAACTGCCCCCGGAGACGGGTGCCGGTCCCTACGTCAACTTCGACCGCTACCGGCTGGCACGCTACGCCGACATCACCGGAATCCGACGCGAGACGATCCTCGTTCCCCTGCCGACCGCGGGTGTGCTCGGCACCGGCAGTCCAAGCCTGCGGCACAAGGGGATCGGGGAAGCAACCATGACGACTGTCGCACCCGCCGTGGCCAACGCCGTCGCGCATGCCCTCGGGCACGGCGACGACCGCTGCTGGCCCTCCCGTACCCCGATCCGCCTGGCGGACCTGCCCCTCCCCGACAACGGGCGGTCGTGATGCAAGAGCCGAACACCGATCTGGACCTCACCGTCAACGGCGTCCGCCACCACGGCCGTTCCGTGCCCGGCGATATGTCCCTCGTCCACTTCCTGCACGAGGACCTGAGCCTGACCGGCACGAAAATCGGCTGCTCCATCGGGGAATGCCGCGCGTGCACCGTCGCGGTCCGCACCCGCCCCCAAGCCCCGGTGGTGACACGTCAGGCGTGCATGACCAGCATGCGCCACGTACAGGGGTGGGACGTCACCACCGTCGAAGGCCTGGCGGCTGACGGCGCACTCCACCCCGTACAGCAGGCGTTCCTGGAGCGTGAGGCGTTCCAGTGCGGATACTGCGCGGCCGGGTTCGCGGTCGCCAGCAGCGTCGTCGTCGACCACGCCGGCAGCAACCGCGAATCGGGCGAAGCGGATCAGCAGTTGGAGGAGACCGTCGACACGGTCCTCGGCTCGCATGTGTGCCGCTGCACGGACTACGAGCGCTACCGGGCGGCCGTACTGGCCACCGCGCAGAGCGCGCCCCCGGCCCCCGCCCCGCCGGAGCGCGAACTCAACCCGGCCGCCACACCAACCCTTCCGGAGACCGGGGCAACCGCCCCCAGGGCCATGCCCCGGCTGAGCAGGACACCTGCGCTGTCCGCGGCGGACACCGAACGGCTCGGATACACCCCCGTGTTCGACGATCCGACGCTGGAACTGATCCGGCTGCTGCGCGACGGTGCGGAGATCGAGCACTCATTGCTCGTCCAGTACCTGTACGCCGCCTTCTCGATCAGAGTGCCGCGTTTCGCCGACCTCGCCGGCTGGCCCAGCCACCGCTACGGAGGCCGGCCGCTGCACCTGATGGGCGTCGCCATCGAGGAGATGACCCACCTCGACATCGTCAACTCGCTGCTCGTCGCACTCGGTGCGGCCCCGCACCTCGGCCGCCAGCAGTTCCCGTACGAACAGGACATCTATCCGTTCGACTTCGTGCTGGAACCACTGAGCCTGCACAGCCTGGCCAAGTACGTATACGTCGAGGCATCGCCCAGCGCGGTCGACCCCGCCCAGCAGCACACACCCGAGGACCGTGCCTTCGTCGACCGCCTGTACGAGGTGCTCGGCTCGACAGCACCTGCGGCCCCGCGCCCCAACCAGGTCGGCAGCCTCTACCGCAAGGTCACACGGGTACTCGAACTGCTACAGGAGCGGGAGCCGGACCGGCTCGACTACACCTCCTGGTTCGCCCGCCTGGAGCTGTTGCGAGAAGAAGGGGAGAGCGAACACTTCACCCTCTTCCGTTCCATGTTCGAGGGCACTCATCCCGCACTGAAGGACTGCACTGACGTATGGAATCCGGCCGGCCCGGACCACCCGGTGGTCCCCCTCAGCCACACGAGCGGGCTGCCCGCGTCCGGCGACCCCGTCCCCGACGAAACGGTGCCGGCACTGCGCCACCTCGCGAACCTCCACTACTGGGCGGTATGCATGCTGCTGGACGCGTCCTACCGGCAGGGCATGCTCTTCCACAGCGCCGCACGCCGCCATATGACGGGCCCGCTGCGCAGTCTGGGCACCGCACTGGCCCACCGCACCGAGGGCCTCCCCTTCGACGCCTTCGTCGCCGGATACGCCCCCGGACTGGACGACGCGCAGAACCTGCGTCTGGCCCACAGCATGGTGCAACAGATCACGATCGACCAGCAGCGCTACGCCCGCCACCTGCCGTACGACTACCCGGCCAACTGCGCCCTGGAGACGCTCTGGGAGCTGTCGCTGGTGCCTGGGGGGCGGTGAAACACGGTCTTCCCGCGCCGAGACGTCCTGTCGCGAGGAGAGACGGAGGCCATGGCCCGGGCCCCGTCCTCTGCACCGACCCCAACCCCACCCGCAGCACGGCGCACCTCTCGCCCTCGGGGCGGGGGGTGCTCATCGTCATGCCGCCTCGTACTGGTGAGGCCGGCCCCCGCGCCATTCGATCATCGCCGAGTCCCCCGCCACCATGTCCTCGGCCGTCGTCTCATCGAGGCCCGACTGCCGCAGGAACTCCACAAGATCTCGGTCGTTGTGCGCGAGGCCGATGATCTGCCCGCGCACGGTGACACGGCGACCGCCGGTGCCACGCGGCCGGTGCACGACTATCAGTGCCCCATCCATCTCTCCAGCGTGCTCCGTGCCGGCCACTCCAGCACACCGAGCGCGGTGTCCGGAGGCGACAAGCCCCGGGCGCGTTTTTCGACTACACGTTCGAGTTCGGGCGGCCCGCCACACGTCCTGCGCCGGGGCCTCCGTAAGGTGGACGCGATGAACGAAGACGCGCAGGTCCTGGCCCTGCTGCACACTCTGGACCAGCTGTCGGGACCAGACCACCTGGAGTTTCCCGACGGCTTCGACCATCCGCTGGCCAAGGCGCAGGCGACCCAGCTGAAGGACCGGCTGACCAAAGACTTCGGGCACGCCTGCGGACTCGACGACGAGATCCAGGACGCCAGCTACTACTTCAAGATCGCTATACCGGCGGAGGCGACCGAGGCCGGGGTCCCTCTGGGACTGCGGTTGAGCAACTTCGGCAACCTTGCGGTGGTGACCACTCCGGGACCCGACAGCCACGACGACCTGGACCACGCCGTTCGGGAGGGCGCGCTAGCCGTTGCGGACCGCGGCCGGATCGAGGCCGCCCTCTGCGATTTCGGCTACACGCCGGTGCCCCCACGGCTGCTCCACCGGCCCTACGACGGCGTGACGTGGCTCGCCGGCGAAGGTTCCTTCTACGCCGGCTACGGCCCGCATCAAGGGCGCGCAACTTGGTGGACCCGCTACTTCGAGTATCTGTGACGACCGGTAGAACCCGCAGCACTCTCACTGGGCACACCAACGCCGATACCGCCGCCCGCTACAAGTGCTTCCTCAACCTTGACACCCAGTCAGGTTCACATCGCGCCCTCTCACTTGTCGGCCTGCTCCAGGCCGATCTCATGGAGGAGCCGGTCGTCAGCGCAGAACTGGAACCTCGTAGCAACGGATGAAGCCCGCGTTCCAAGGCCGGTGTACTCAGGGCTTGCTCGGTCCCACTGACCTGGGAGTTCCGGTCCGGCGCACCCGTGCGGCGTACCGCCGAAGACCGCAGCGCGCAAGGCCGCTTGGCGGGCTACCCGCGCAAGGGCGGGGTCCGGTTCGAGGGGCGGGGTCCGGTTCGAGGGGCGGGGTCCGGTCGAGGGCGGGGTCCGGTCCTGGGCGGGGTCCAGTCGAGGGGCGGGTACGTCCTCAATGCCCCGCTTGGCCGTCGCCCCCAGGAATCCCCGCACCCGCCGGTCGGCGGAGCGGTTGCCCGTCGAGCCGGCCACCATGCCGATGACGCGACAGCACAGGCGGCACAGGCGGCACACGCGATGGTCGCGGAGCATCTGGAGGCGGCTGCTGTAAGACCATGGTGACTGCTGCAAATAAGGAACCTGTCGGAAGGTGAATGTCATGGCGACCCTGCGGATCTCTGTTTCCACCGACTCTGACGAGGGGGTGGCCCGTCAACTCGTGGCGGAGCTGTGCCGCCGCGGGTACGAGGTGATCCCTCATGGCGTACTGGCAACAAAAGAGACGGCCGACTGGGCGTTCTGCACGGAGGCTGCCGCGCGGGACGTGGCAGAGGGGCGTGCCGATCAGGCGGTGGTGTGCTGCTGGACCGGTACCGGCGCGAGCATCGCGGCCAACAAAGTCCCTGGCGTGCGGGCGGCGCTGTGCACGGATGCCTACACAGCCAGTGGTGCCCGCCGCTGGAACGACGCGAACGTCCTGGCCCTGGGCCTGCGACTGACCTCCGCAGCCACACTCGGAGAGATCCTGGACGCGTGGTTCGACACCAGTCCGAGCCAGGACCAGACCGACCAGCAGAACATCCGGCATCTGGAGCGCCTTGACCAGGCGTGACGGGACAGCGCTCACCCAATCGTTGGCCGAGCCCCATCCCCATCCCCATCCCCATCCCCATCGTCGATCCCGACCCCAAACCTGACCAGTTACCGATAAGTGGCCGTCAACAACAACCAGTTGGCCATCTCGGGCGGACGGCGGGACGGGGTGCCGGAAGTGGCCGCGACCGCGCCTTCGTACGTCGGTCACACGCTCGCGAGGAGGTCGTCGAGCGGGGCCGGTACCTGTCCCGGGTCGAGGGCCTCCACCAGGAGACGGCCGTAGCGGATCTTGCGACCCTTCTTCGTGCCGAGGAAACGCCGCAACTGCTGCTGCCGGGGCCGATCCTGCTGTGCGGGCTGGTGCAGGAAGGTCTGCCAGGCGCGCAGGTCGCCCTCGGCCCGGATGATCTCCCCGACCCGCGCCGTGCCCAGCGCGCGGATCAGCTCGTCCTCCAAGTCCGCGACGCACACGTAGAAGCCCCGGCGCGGCGCCCCGGCCCGCGCCAGGCCGCGGTCGTAGAAGCGCTGCTCGCCCTCGTCGCACAGTCCGCTCAGGCGCAGACCGAGACCGGGCGGCCCGAGAAGGCCGGCATAGCGGCCGACGCTCATCGCCCCGCCCATCGGCACGACGCACACTCCTTCGGCGGCCAGGTTCCGGCGACGCCGTGCGGCCAGCTCCTCGACGGCCGCGAGGTCACTCGGCCCCTCCAGCAGTACCGCCGTCCTCAACCCCAGTCGCACGGCCAGTTCACTCGCCGGTTCACCGGGACCACCGGCCGCCCAGCGGCTCACCGCATCCCGGAACGCCCACACGTCTGCCATGAGGCGAGTCTGCCCTTCCACCGACCGGCACGGCACGCGATATTCGAGAGCCTCGCTCTACACACCGGGCGCCCTCATCACCTGGGCAGCCATCAACCTGATGATCCACCCCATCACTTGTGGCGCCGAGCCGGTGGAGGCTCGGGCTGCGATGTAGATGATGGTGTGCGTCTCGGAGCGGTCCGGGGCGACCGTTTCGATCACCTCGGGCCGGCCGCCGAGCGCCCTTGGCCGCCCGACTGGCCCTTCCCGCGGCGGACTTCTCCATACGGTTCCCACGTGCGTGCACGATCAGTGCGCCAGCGGACCGGGTGTGGCCGCGTCCCTGGCCGCAGGGGTGTGGCGCTCCTCAGCACCGACGTGCGCGCCCGGGCCACCGCGGGTAACCCGGAACACCCGTGATCGTTTGCCCGGGCATGCGCATCTCACGACGAATGCACGCCGCAGTCGCCCTCAGCAGTGTTCTGCTGGGCGCCGCCGCAGCCCAGGCCGCCGGAACGCACGGAGCCGCCGGGCAGAGCAGGACTGTCGCGCCCGGCGCCCGGCACGACACCACCGACGGCTCGTACACGTACCGCGACGAGGACCACCAGTACGACGAGGGCAACTTCTACTCCAAGTACGGACACACCGCGTATGAGGCCGACAACGAGCATTACCAGAGTTACTCCTGACCCGACCGCGTCACCCGACGGACTCTCCCCGTCGCCCGGTCCCCGGGCAGTGTCAGGGCGATGGCCCCGCCGGGAGGCCGTCTCGCGCGCCGCGTCCCGCGCGCGGCCGGCGGTCTCCACCGCCTTGCCGCGCGCGGGCAGACCCGCGCGGATCTCCACCGACTCATACAGACGGTTGAGAAGGTTCCGTACCCCGGCGCTGCGCCGGCGTCGACGCGCTGAGCGTACGCGAGCCGCTCGATACTTCGTCCGCCTCTGGGCGCAGGCACTCGATCAGGTAGTCGCCGGTGGCGGAGTCGAGAGTCACGCCGTGGGTTTCGCTGCGGAAGCCGGGGAAGTGGCGGTCGAAGGACTCCAGTGCGGTGAGGTAGCGCAGCAGGGGGCCGTCCGGGTCGCCGACGCTCTCGCCGGGCATGAGCACGGGGATGCCGGGCGGGGTGACGGTGACCATGGCCGCTGCCACACGGCCCGCCGCATCGGCCAGCCGTACCCGCTCGGTGCCGCCTCGGATCAGTCGCTGGTAGCACAGTTGAGGCGGCGCGACGGGCTCGGGAAGCTGCTGGAAGGCGGCGTCGAGCAGAGCGACCAGGCGGACCGAGCGCAGATAGTCGTGCATCTCCTGGCACAACTCGCGCAGGGTACGGCCCGAGTAGCGCTGCGGGTACTCGGCGACCAGAGCCGGCAGAACGCGGTCGAGCGGTGCGTCGTCGTCGTAGAAGGCCTTGAAGTCCATCAGGGCGTCCAGAAGCGTGCCCCACTTGCCCTTGGTGATGCCCATGGAGAACAGCACCAGGGTGGTGTAGCTGTCGGTCTTCTCCACGACGATCTTCCGCGTGTCCAGATACGCGGTGAGCACCCGGGCCGGGATGCCCCAGTCGCTCATGTCGCCGGTGGCGTTGATCCCCGGGCAGGTCAAGGTGACCTTGATGGGGTCGAGCATGCAGTGGCCCTCGGTGAGGCCGGGGAAGCCGTGCCAGTCCGCACCCGGTTCGAGATGCCAGCAGGACGGCTCGGTGCGCAGCAGATCGGCCGATGCCTCGTCGAAGGGCACGTGTGCGCCACTCACCGGGTCGGTCACCGTCTCGGGCTGCCACACCCCGAAGAACCAGGGGGGCCGGTCGCCTGCGGCCTCGATCCGCCGCCCGATGCGTACCATTTCCTGACGGAAGCGAATCGCCTCGGTCACCGCCTCGTCGATCAGCCAGCGGCCCTGCGCACCGTCCATCATCGCGGTGGCCACATCCAGCGAGGCGATCATCGGATACAGCGGCGACGTCGTGCCGTGCATCATCAACGCCTCGTTGAAACGGGCGCCTTCCACCGGCGCCCGGGGCGCGGGCCTGACGTGCACCATGGCCCCCTGCGACAGGGCGGCCAGCAGTTTGTGCGTGGACTGGGTCGCGAAGACGGTGGGCCGCTCGGGGCCGGGGAGGGTCTCCTCGTCCACCGACATGCCGTAGCGCCCGCGGTACAGGGGGTGGAAACGGGCGTAGGCGAACCAGGCTTCGTCGAAGTGGAGACGGGGGGTGCTGGCGGCGAACGACCGGGCCGTTGACACGGCGTCGTAACAGAGGCCGTCGTAGGTGGAGTTGGTGAACACCGCGTACTGGCAATCCTGTGAGGAGGCCCCCTGGGCCAGCGGGTTGGCGGCGACCCGGGACGCCACCGAGCCGGCCTCGATCTCGGCCGGCGGCAGGGGTCCGGCGAGGCCGTAACCGTTGCGTGTGGGGATGAGGAAGACCGGCCGGGCGCCGGAGACGACAAGGCCGTGCAGGACCGACTTGTGGCAGTTGCGGTCCACGAGCGCGATCTCGTCGCGCGTGACGCTGAAGTGGCCGACCAGACGGTTGCACGTGGAGTCGCCGTGCAGAACGAAGAAGGTGAGCTCGGAGCCGAACACCCGCGCCGCGTTGCGCTCCGCCTCACCGATCGGGCCGGTGTGCTCGAACAGCGACCCGAGTTCGCCGACCGAGATGGAGAGGTCGCTGCGCAGCAGACGTTCCCCGAAGTAGTCGTGGAAGGCGCGGCCCACCGGCGACTTCAGGAACGCGACACCGCCGGAGTGCGCGGGGGTGTGCCATGAGTACTCGTGCGCGTCGTCGAAGCGGCGCAGGGCCTTGAAGAACGGTGGCAGGAGCGCTTCTTGGTAGGTGCGAGCGGCGGCGGTGATCCGTCCCGCGATGAAGGCCGGAGTGTCCTCCAGCGGCCACACGTACCCGATCACTGACTGCGACACCCACAGCGGCAGTTCGCGCAGGCTGTCGTCCCTCATGACGAGGAACACCGGAAGGTCCTTGAAGCGGCGGCCGATCGCCCGCAGAACGGTCGCGCCACCCGGTTCGTCCTTCGCGTCGTGCCCCGCCGGAAGGTCCCAGGCCACGAGTACCGCCGCGAGGCCCGCCTCCGTACGCAGCACCGCCTCGGCGTCGGAAACGCTCACCACCCAGCGGACGTCGTACCCCTGGGACTCGATGGCCCCGCGAATCCTGTTCAGCTGATCCACACCGGCACTGTCGTCCCGCGGGTGTTCCGGTACCGCCACCAGAACAGCGTTGTCACCCATGTGTCCCCTCCCGGTCGGCTCCTGCCTACCTCGATCAGTCTCGGCCGGACCGCGCCGCGAAACCACCGAGACGGGGATAAACCACCCGGCTGAAGGAATGTGGGGCCGTGAGGCTGACTTGCCGTACGCAACCTCGCCAGCGGGCCGGCCGTCCCCGGCGACGCACTGCGCGGGGCCACCCGGCCATGCGTTCCATGGCAGGGGGGCGGGCAGCCCTGCACGCCGCGTCGCGGATGCGCTGCAGCGTCCACTGGCCGATGCCCCGGATGAAGTCGGCGATGGCCGGGTTCACCCCCTCGTGCACGAGGGGGACGCGCGCCTTCCTGCCCACCACACGAAACTCCTCCTTCTCCACGACCCTGTACCGCATACTGCCGCTCCCTTCGACGACGAGGCGGAAGGACATCCGTGGCTGGGACCGCAGACTCGCACCGACCCGTCTGGCCTCTCCCGGACCGACGCCGTGCATAGCGCGGAACGCGCGCGCGAACGCCTCCCCCGAGGTGTAGCCGTAACGCACCACGACCTCCAGCAGCGTCCGCTCGCCGGTCAGCACCTCGGCACCTCGGCACCCGCGACCGTCAGCCGCCTGCGCCGGATGTGTTCCGACAGCGGGATCCCCGCCAGCGCGGAGAACAGCCGCCGCAGGTGGTACTCCGACGTCACCGCGATCCGCGCCAGGTCAGCCGCCTCGATCCGCTGATCGAGATGGCCCTCGATGTGCTCCATGGCCTGGTTGAGCCGCTCCAGCACCCCGGTCTCCTTCCCTTTCGATCACTCACATCAGAAAGGACTCACCTTGCCGCACCCGACATCCTGTGCCCGGTCCGGTCGGGTACGGCTGACGACGGGCATCAGGGGGCCGGCACCCAGGTGGCCGACGAAAAACACCGCACACAATGATCCCGAGTGCCGGCCCGTCGGTGCCCGACTCGACGTTTCCGCGCCGTTCACACGGACACGGGCTTGCTGTCCTGGCTGCCGGATACCGCCGTTGGACAACGTCCGCGACCACCTCTTCACCGACCAGCCGTTGCTGGCCACAGACCCGGTCCTGGCCCCGTGGCAGAGGCCGGCGGACCTCGACGTGGTGCAGACCGGCGCGTGGGTGCTGCCGGACGAGCGCCCGCTTCCCGCCGAGCTGGTGGCGTTCCTGGACGCCGGCACACCGCCGGTGTACGTGGGGTTCGGCAGCATTCCCGTACGCGATCCGCGGGACGTCGCCCGGGTGGTCATAGCCGCGATCCGCGCGCAGGGCCGCCGCGCGGTCGTCTCCCGCGGCTGGGCCGAGCTGGGCCTGATCGACGAGGGGGACGACTGCTTCCCCGTCGGCGAGGTCGACCACCAGGCACTGTTCCGCTGGTCGTGCCCGCGCCGTCGTACACCACGGCGGCGCGGGCACGACCACGACGGCCACCCGGGCGGGCGTACCGCAGGTGGTGGTACCCCAGAGCGGGACCAGCCCCACTTCGCCGGCCGGGTGGCGGACCTGGGCACCGGCGCGGCACACGACGGCCCGACGCCGACCACCGAGTCCCTGTCGGCCGCGCTCAGGACAGCCCTGACCCCCGAGACCCGCGTACGGGCGACCGCCGTGGCCGAGGCGTTCCGTACCGGCGGGGCGACGGTGGCCGCGAAACCGCTCCTCGATGCCGCCGGCCAAGGAAGGCCGTCCGCGGTGCCCGCGTGAACCTGGTGGGATGGTCGAGCGTGCCCAGCTTGTGCCTAATCGGCGTGGCCTGTCGCTGCCACGGTCACGCCCAGGCCGATCATCGCGATGCCGCCCGCCCCTCCGACCATCGACAGGCGGCGGTCCGAGCGGGCGAACCAGGAGCGGGCCGCCGAGGCGCCCAGGCCCCAAAGGGTGTCCGTGATCATGCCGATGGCGACCGGGACCAGCCCCAACACCATCATCTGGAGCGGCACATGGCCCGCCGAGTGGTTCACGAACTGGGGCAGCACCGCCGCGAAGAAGACGACACCCTTCGGGTTGGTGACGCCCACGAAAATACCGTCCAGGACGGTGCGCAGATCACCACGGCGCTCACCCGCCGGGGCCGCCATGTTCGACGCGCGCATCTCCTTGCGGTGCCGGAAGGCCTGCACGCCGAGGTAGACGAGATATACCGCCCCCGCCAGCTTCACGCCCACGAACACCGTGGCCGAGCTCTCCACCAGCGCGCCGAGGCCCCACGCCACAGCGATCACCAGGAGGTACGAACCGATCAGGTTGCCCACGACCGTCGCGAGCGCCACACGGCGGCCGTGTGCGAGGGCTCTACCGATCACGAACAGCACGCTCGGCCCCGGAATCACGATCACCAGCAGCGAAATCGCCGCGAACGCGAGAATGCTCTCCGTGGACACCATGTATCCGCCACCTCCTGCGATTGTCTCCCAGAGGTCATACAAACAGACGGCGGACCGTCCGCTCTAGACACATCCACCCACCAATATCACCGGGCACCGACGGGCACGGTCTCTTGACGCCGTGGGTGGGCGGGGAACCTGCGACCGTGTGGCGTGTCCTACGGTACGGCGCCATACGGTCACTGCCGGAGGCGGCGGGTGCAGTGACAGGTCAGTACAGCGGGCAGCCCTTGGGGAGCTTGGGGAGCTTGGGGAAGTCGGTGAACCCATACTCTGTGGGACCGCCTTGAGTCTTGGGCTTCAGCTGCGGGTCCCAGCCGGACGGCTGCACGATCTCGGCGTAAATACCGGCCGACGCGGGCAGTTTGGGGTGACTGCGGTTGAGTGTGCCGAGCCGCGTGACCTGGCTGCCGTCGGCCTCGTCGATGAAGGTGACCCACGGTGGCAGTCGAGCGGTTCTGGGCGCTGATCGACCGCTGGCGCGACAGTGCCGCCACCCTGACCGACGAGCAGCTCGACACGGTCGGCTTCTCGCAGTACCCGTACAGCAACGACTCCGAATACCCCTACGTTGGCGTGCTGGCGTCAGCCAACCTCGAATTCATCCATCACATGGCCGAGATCGCGCTGCTCCGCGACCTGTGGCAGGCCCGCTCCACCACTGACAAGAGGTAGGTACGAGCGCGGTGGTGTGGAGCGCAAACGGCATTCAGCACCCACTCGCGCGCTCGATCAGCGCGGGTCGACCCATCTGCTCAGCAGCACTGGCCTGGCCAAGCGCCAGGCGGCCTCTGGCCACCGGGCCGCGCCGAGCGCCGCAGGAGAACCACTTCGTCAGCGGCGGCCCCGGCGGCCGTTCAGCCGGGCGGCCTGGCGAGTGAGGTGATCGCGCTCTGCGAGGTTGGGGGCCTTCTGGGCCGCCTCGGCGTACAGCCGTGCCGCCGTCGCCAGGTCACCGTCGCGCTCGTGGAGGTACGCCGCCACCGCGGTATGGCGGGGCAGGGAGTCGTCCAGTGCCGCGAGTGCCGCCAGGCCGGCGCGCGGTCCGTCCGCCTCCCCGACGGCCACCGCGCGGTTGAGGCGGACGACCGGGCTGTCGGTCAGGCGCGCGAGCTCGTCGTACCACTCGACGATCTGCACCCAGTCGGTCTCCTCGGCAGTGAGCGCGTCGGCGTGGAGGGCCGCGATGGCGGCCTGGGCCTGGAACTCGCCAAGGCGGTCACGGGCGAGAGCCGCCTGGAGGATCGCGACGCCCTCGGCGATCGACTTGGTGTCCCACCGGCCGCGGTCCTGCTCGGCGAGCGGCACCAGGCTGCCGTCGGGCGCGGTCCGGGCGGCGCGCCGGGCGTGGTGGAGCAGCATGAGGGCGAGCAGCCCCGCCACCTCGGGGTGGTCGATCGCGGCCGCGAGCTGCCGGGTGAGCCGGATCGCCTCGGCGGCGAGGTCGACGTCGCCGGAGTAGCCCTCGTTGAAGACCAGGTAGAGGACGCGCAGCACGGTGGCGACGTCGCCGGGCTGGTCGAACCGTATGCCGGAAACCGTGCGCTTGGCCCGGCTGATGCGCTGCGCCATGGTCGCCTCGGGCACCAGGTAGGCCTGGGCGATCTGGCGGGTGGTCAGCCCGCCCACGGCGCGCAGCGTGAGCGCGACCGCGGACGACGGCGTCAGTGACGGGTGGGCGCACAGGAAGTAGAGCTGGAGCGTGTCGTCCACCGCGGGCGCGGGCCCGGGCGCCGGTTCCTCGTCGACGACGTCCTCACGCCGGCGGCGGGCGGTGTCGGCCCGGGTCGCGTCGAGGAACCGGCGCCAGGCCACGGTGACCAGCCAGCCCTTCGCATCCCGCGGAGGGTCGGCCGGCCAGACGCGGACCGCCTCGACCAGCGCGTCCTGCACGGCGTCCTCGGCCGCCGCGAAGTCGGCGCCGCGGCGGACGAGGATCCTGAGCACGCTCGGCGTGAGGCTCCGGAGCAGGGCCTCGTTCATCGTTGAGGTCACTCCGTGATGGTGGGCGACACGCCGTAGAACGGGCGCAGCTCCAGCCACTCGTGGATCGGCTTCCCGCCCGCCCCGGGGGCGGCCGACAGTTCCCCGGCCAGCTCGACGGCGCGGTCATAGCTGTCGACGTCGATCACCATCCAGCCGGCGATGAGATCCTTGGTCTCGGCGAACGGGCCGTCGGTGACCGGCGGGCGCCCCTCACCGTCGTACCGGACCCATGTCCCCTCGGGTGCGAGCGCCTGCCCGTCGACGAACTCGCCGGTCCCCTCAAGCCGGGCCGCGAAGTCCTGCATGTACTGCACGTGCGCCGAGATCTCCTCCGGCGTCCACTGCTCCATGGGCACGTCGTTGGCGGGAGCGGGAGCGCCGCGGTAGTGCTTGAGAAGCAAGTACTTGGCCATGGTGGTTCTCCTCGGTACTGGTGCGACCCATTCTGGCCGCGTTCACTACGGGGACGGAGCCAGCCACGGGTTCTCGACATCGCCGCCCGAACTTTTGTGAAGCAGTCTGTGCATGGGGTTCAAGCCTTTCACCTTCAACGCGCCTCTTGGACCCTGGAGCGCCACCATCTCCCCGCCCTGAGCCAATGGAGCGCCGGGATCATGGGCCACTCCGGCGGCAGCCGGTTGCGCCTGGCGGATCGTGCCCTGAGGTCGCCCGTGAGGCATGCTGGCGCGGTGAGTGATTCCCCATCCGGGTGGCAGGCCTGGCTGAACAGCCTGGACTCGCGCCGAAGCGCGGCCGCAGAGTCGCTGCGTGCCCAGTTCGAAGCACTCGGCGCGGCCGATGCCGAGGAATGGGCCAAGTCGGAGATCCGCGAAGATCTTCCGCACCTCGCACGGTTCATGCTGCTGCGCAGCCTGTGGCGCGGTCCGATCGACGGTTGGGCCGATGCAGGCGCGTTCGATCAGCTTCCGGCTGCGCAGCGACTCCTTGCCGCTGGGGCGGACAGCCAGGACCTCGTTCGCCTGGCCCGAGCCGTCGCCTACGAGGCGGTTTTCGCGACGCTCGACGAGCTCGGCGCCGGCAGCGATGTGAACGTGCCGGGCATCGATGTCGGCTGGGTTGTCATGGAGACGGGCGAGGACGGCTCCCCGACCGGCCGAGCCCTCTCAGGTCTGCATGAAGACCTCATGACCATGGACCCGAGCGGACGTGATGGTACTGATTTCTGGCAGTAGTCACGGGAGGAGGCGCCGCAGGAATAACAGTTGGGGTGACGATCCGGGCGCGGCGGAGACGGTCACCTCTGACACTTCAGGGCCTGTACTCTCGCCTGACCGGACGACGAGTTGCTCGCCGTACCAGCCGCCACCGCCGGCGTCACAGGGGCAGCGACGGCCAGTGCCGTCACAACCGACAACACCGCTCCACGCAAAGGCACTTGGTTCCTCCTGTTTCGACTTCCGTGCCACGCCCTGCCTGCCGGGGGGTCAGTCCCGACCCGGGCGTCGCGGTCGTCATCGAAGCTACAAAGCACGTTGCGGGCGGTCGTCCAACGCACAATTGAGCTTCCGGTAGACCGCGCGCGGCAGCGCCGTGGGGAGGTCGACTCCGGCGGTACACCGCCTACCAACCCGAGGCTGGGAGCGAGCCCGGACACGACGACGCCGGGGTGTCATTGACACCCCGGCGCGAAGTCGAAGGCGAGGAAAGCGAAGGGACTAATTTCAGTAGGATGGAGAAGGAAGTCCGTTCATGGCCTCGCCCGGCCAACAGTAGCAGTCAGCCGGGGATCAGGTCGCGCAGATTTTCCGGCGTGAGGATGCGGGAGCCGGGGTGCAGCCCCTCCGGGCGTTCCAGGCCGATGTAGGTGACGGGGCCGTCCGGGACCGACACACCGTCCCACGGTGTGGTGGCTGTCGCCCGGTCGGCCATCAGATCGGTGAGGTAGCGGACCGTGAGGTGGTCGCGCTCGACGATGCCGCGCAGCAGCATGGCCACCGAGACCCGGTTGCCCTCGACCCGGTTGGAGTTCGGGTTGCCCTTGAGGTACAGGTGCAGCCACTTGGCGCGCCAGCGGCCGTCGTCCCCACGTATGAACGCCAGCGGCAGCGCGACGCGGCCCGGGCCGCGCAACTCCGACTTCATCCGGACCGTACGCGGTTCGAAGGGGCGGCCCTGCTGCTCGGCCTCGCGCAGCATGAAGCCGAAGAACGACTCCTCGACCTCCTCGAACCCCTCCCCCGAGAAGATGTTGACCTGCGGGACGATGAAGGTGCCGCGCACGGCGCCCAGACGCAGATTGATGAACTCCGAGGCGCCGTCGGGCGCGTCGGTGATGTCGCCGGAGTGCTCGCCCTCCATCTCGGTGAGCGCGGTGTACGACAGCCAGGACACGGTCTTGTACGAGGCGTTCAGCATCAGCGCCGACAGGTCGAAGTCGGTGCTGCGGCTCGCCTGCTTCCAGTGGACGAAGAACCGCAGCAGCTGACCGTCGACCGGGGAGAGCGAGCCGCGGGGCAGCACGCCGAGACCGGCCGCCGTCGCCTTGCCGCTGAGCGGGAGCGCGACATCGAGGACGTCGGGGTCGATCAGCAGGTGGCCGGGGTCGGGCAGACGGCGGCGTATCTCGGCGTCCAGGGCGGTGATCAGGCGCTCACACTCGCCCGCGGGCACGGGCGGCCGGGTGTCTTCCGCGACCCAGGCCCGCCCGCGGCCGTTGACGAAGACACGGCGCTCGCCGTGCTCCTGCGCGCGGTTGTGCAGGTGCTCGCGCACCGACAGCAGGACCCGGCCGGACACCTGCGGGACGACCCGCTCGGCGGCGGCCACCACCACGTCGCGCTCGTCCTGGGTGTCGCACGAGCGCAGCAGATGGTCCAGCGAGCGGAACAGCTTGCCCGGAGCGGACTCCAGCAGCCGCGTCGCCCCGGTGACGTCGTGCGCGTCGAGCAGCTCCGCCGCGCGGCTGTCGAAGGACCGGGCTTCCTTCTCACCCCGGGCTACGGCGAACACGTCGGCGGCGTGCGGCCAGCGCGCCGCGTACTCGTGCGCGTGCAACCGCTCGCCCAGGCGCTTGAACGCCTCGCGGTGAGCGGCCACGTCGGCGAGCTTGGCCGGGGACGCCGCGACGACCGCGTCGAGGCCGGCGAGCAGGGCGCGCCGCACCGGGCGGGCCGGCGACCGGAACCGGGTCGGCTCCAGAAGGGTCACGTCACCGTCCGACAGCGCGCAGGCCAGCCGGAGCACATCGGTGACGGTGTCAAGGAGCAGGTCCGCACCGGTGTCGAGCCGGGCGTGGTTGACCACGGCACGGTTCTCCCGGACCGGGATCGTCTCGGGCTGCGGCCCGTCCGCACAGTGCCCGGCGAGCACGGCCAGGTCGAGCAGCCCTTCGTCGCCCAACGGCGTGGTGCTCCCGGCCAGGGCCAGGTACAAGGCGGTGACCTCGTCGTTCGGGGTACCGCCCAGGTGCAGGACGGTCAGGCGGTCACCCGCCGCGGCGATCAGCTCGTCATGCGCGGCGAGCATCTGCGCGTACGTGTGCTGATAGGTGCCGTAGGACGGGAGGGTCAGCAGGTCGAGCACGCCCGTGCGCAACTGGGCGAGCGTGCCCTCGCGCGACGCGTCGTCGGCGAGCGCCTCGGTGATGCACCGCGTCCAGAAGTCGAGGGTGTCCGGCACGTTGGCCGGGAAGTCGATGAAGTAGGCGTTGTGCTGGACGTGGTCGCCGACCATCTCCCGGACCGTGTCCAGCGTCCGTACGGCGGTGTCGACGACCGTCCCCTCGGACAGCGCCGACAGGTGCCCCAGCAGATCTGCCGAGAGCTTGAAACCCACCGACATCAGCGCGGCGTCGAACTGCCGCGCCGCGACGTCGCCTTGCCCTGCGGTTCCACAGGGGGCGGGAAGGCGGTGGGTGTGCCGGATGACCAGGGGCTCGAAAGGGTGGACCATCCGGGAATGATCCCAGAGCCGTACGAACCGACGCACTCGGGTTTTCGAACGCCGCGCGCAATGGACCGCGTCCATACCTCGATCTCCCGGGCCCGGCCGCCGGACGCGGGAACCTGCCGTCGCCCTGTCACACCGTGCCGGTAGGGTCGGCTCCGCGCCAGGGGGGGATCACCGGGCGCCGCAGCGGCGCACCTGCCGCAATCCTTCGCCCTGGGGAGGGCGTCCCATGCGTCAAACCAGAGCCCGTGCCGCAGCGATCGGCGCGGCCGTGGCCGCCCTGGCCGCCGGCGCCCTGACCACCGCCCAGCCCGCCGCCGCGGACGAGGGTTTCTTCCCCACGGTGCGGGACCTCACCTTGAGCCCTGGCTACAGCTGGGGCCCGGCCGGCGGCGCGGGCGGGGTGCCGAACGGCACGGTGGTCTACGCGTTCAGCAAAGGAGCCGCTCACCGACGCGTCGTGGAGCGGCGGCGGCCTGCCCGCCGGGCTGACGGCCACCGCGGGCGGGGACGGCTGCACGGTGTACGCGGGTGCGCCCGGAGTCTTCGCCTGTCCCGTCACCGAGACCAACGTCTTCGACCAGCCCACGGTGGCAGCGGCCGCGTCGGCCGGCAATGACACCACCGCGTATGTGGGCGTCGGCTACGCGCCGCACGGTGCCGGTATCGTCACCGCCGTCAAGGCAGCCCAGCTGGTCGGCACCACGTCCGACCCGGAGAACCCCACCGCGGCTGTGATCAAGGCCAAGACGCCGGAACAGGTCGCCGAGAGCAACCTCCAGCTGACCACCCCGGACGTGCCACTGAACTCGACGCTCGTCCAGAACGTGCGCGTCCATGCCGAAGACGCCGGCCATCTCAGGCTGAACTCCGAGCGCACCCGCGATGAGCGGGACCGGGACCAGGAGGAGGTGGACGGCAACCTCTGGTTCCACGAGGGCGACGGCGCGGGCGGCTACGCTCCGCGCGTCCAGATCGGCAACGGCCACCCCGACAACGAGCCGCTCCTCTAGACCCGGTCCGGGCGATCGCCGCTGTCCGGGCGACCGCCCGCCTCCCTGGGACGCCCCCCCTGCTGCGCAAACGTCACCCGGAGGGACCCGCCGACGTGCCCGAATGCGGTGCGGGCTCAAGAATGAGGGGCCACCGGCGTTGCGGCGCGCCCCGGCAGAGAGGCCCTCCCATGCCAGGACCTACTCGTCGTCCGGCCGGGCCACGCCGTGGGCACGCGCGCACCGACCGCATGCTCCGTACAGTGCTCCGCCGCCGCAAGCGGTCCCTGAGCAGCGCGGACGTGACGGTCGCCGATCAGCCGCAGGTGCGCCGCGCGGTGACGGCGGCCGCGCTCGGCAACACCATGGAGTGGTTCGACTTCGGTGTGTACGCCTATCTGGCCGGGACCCTGGGCAAGGTCTTCTTCCCTGCGAGCTCCCCGGGCGTCCAGGTCGTCTCCACCTTCGCGACCTTCGCCGCGGCCTTCCTGGTCCGACCGCTCGGCGGGCTGGTGTTCGGCCCGCTCGGCGACCGGATCGGCCGGCAGAAGGTGCTCGCCGCAACGATGATCATGATGGCGGCGAGCACCTTCGCGGTCGGGTTCCTCCCCACCTACGCCGCGGTCGGCTTCGCCGCGCCGCTGCTGCTCCTCGTCTGCCGGCTCGTCCAGGGCTTCTCGACCGGCGGCGAGTACGCGGGAGCCACCACGTACATCGCCGAGTACGCGCCCGACCGGCGACGCGGATTCCTCGGCAGCTGGCTCGACTTCGGCACCTTCGTCGGCTACGCCCTGGGATCCGGCCTGGTCACGATCCTCACCGTC
Source organism: Streptomyces sp. NPDC059994 (assembly GCF_042737755.1). NCBI lineage: Bacteria > Bacillati > Actinomycetota > Actinomycetes > Kitasatosporales > Streptomycetaceae > Streptomyces > Streptomyces sp. NPDC059994. The sequence continues at coordinate 31,616 of NZ_JBHWUR010000007.1, read as the reverse complement.
ACTCTCGGCGCGCAGGGACTGGAGGACTGGGGGTGGCGCATCCCCTTCTTCGTCGCCGGGCCGCTCGGCCTCATCGGTCTGTACATGCGGCTGAAGCTGGAGGAGACCCCGGCCTTCAAGAAGGAGGCCGCCTACGCCGCGGCGGAGAGGGGCACCAGCGGGACCGGCGAGCCCATGACCGAGGAAGCCCCTCCGACGGCCAGGGGGACCCTCAAGGAGATCTTCACCCAGCACTGGCACGCGGTGCTCATCTGTATGGGCCTCGTCCTCCTGTACAACGTCACCAACTACATGGTGACGTCCTACCTTCCGACGTACATGACCGTCACCCTCGGCGAGGACGACACCACCGCGCAGTTGCTGGTGCTGGCCACCATGCTGCTCGTGGTCCTCACCATCACGACCGTGGGCCACACCTCGGACCGCTGGGGCCGCAGACCGGTCTTCCTCGCGGGCAGTGTCGCCCTCATGGTGCTGGCCGTACCGGCGTTCCTGCTCATCCGGGAGGGCGGCATCCTGCTTCCGGCCGTGGGCTGTGCGGTCCTGGGCCTGCTGCTGGTCTGCTTCGCGGGCACGGCCGCCTCCACCTTGCCGGCGCTGTTCCCCACCCGGCTGCGTTACGGCGCGCTGTCCATCGCCTTCAACATCTCGGTTTCGTTGTTCGGCGGTACGACGCCGCTGTTCACCTCCGCGCTCGTGGAGGTGACGGGGAACGACCTGGTCCCGGCGTACTACCTGATGGTGGCCGGGTTCATCGGTCTCGTGTCCACACTGTTCCTGCACGAGACGGCGGGCAAGCCGCTGCGCGGGTCCGGCCCGATGGTCGAGACACCTGACGAGGCGGAACGCCTCGTCGCCCACAGCCGGGCCGCGGCCGGGCGGCAGGCGCGGGACATCTGGATCCGGCTGCGCCACCCGTGGGCCCACCACCCTCCCGAGGACCGCCGCGACTGACCACTGCCCTGTCCACCCTCGCGGGGTGGCGTCCTCTTCGCGACAGCACGTCTCTACGAACGCAGGCCGGCCTCTGCCATCAGGCGTTCAACGAATCGGCATGCCCCCACGAGGGCTGTTCACCACCGTGGCCAGTGATCCAGCGGCAAGGTAGTAGTGCCCGGGGTAGTACTCGATGTGCTGGTGACCGCCGTCGTCCCGTGCTGAGGGCGAGGGCCAGGCCGAGGAGTTCCGTCGCGCTGCCCGAGAGGTCTACTGCGTCTTCATCGGGAAAGAACAACACCCTCATCTGTCACAACCCCTTCAGCTCCCCAGCGCGACGAAGCGCAGAGGGGTACCCCCCCCCCCACGCCGGGCCTGAGCCCTCCGGGGCTCCTGGTCCGTCCGGCGCCGCTTGGTTCTCAGCTCCGCGGGACGGCCCAGACCGCGGCGACGATCACGCCTCCGGGAAGCAGGAGTCCGGCCTCGCCGAGGGTGTCCACCAGCCATGGGGACAGCGAGGTCCAGTGGTCGTACGCGATGCCGACGGCGACTCCGCTCGCGACCGCCAGGGCGCCGCCGATGTACAGAGCGGCCCAGGACGCGATGCGGACCCGGCGGTTGAGGAGGACGTCGTCCCGCCACAGGGTCTCCGTCTGATGCCGGGGCCGTGGAGAGGGCGCGGCAGGCAGCGGCTTCCACCAGAAGAAGAAGACCGCCGCTGACAGAAGGCCACCACTGCCCCACACCATGGCCTCGGTCCATCCGGCGGCGCGGTGGTGGAGGACGGAGTTGTTGAATCCGGACGCGGAAACGATGAGCATCAGCGTGGAGAACTGCGCCGCGAACTGGATCAGCCCGCGGAAGAAACTGATCATGTCGTTGTTGTCGCGGCCGTACGCGGGCAGCAGCCAGGCGAGCGCGACGATCACGACGACGGCGTCTCCGGCGAGGATGGCCCCGGCGAACAGCTGTTCAGTGATGGCCCGGCTGCAGACCAACTCCCCGGAGGTGAGGGCGTACAGGTAGGACGCGGTGGCAAGGCCGATGAAGCAGGGCAGCAGAAGCCTCAGCCCGCGCGAGGCGTGACCGTCACCGCCGGGCGGGTTCTTCTCCCCGATGACCACGATGATGCCGGCGAGGACGAAGCCGGCCATGATTCCGCAGAAGGCACTCATCGCCCCCGCGGAGGCTATCGCGCTCCAGTCGATGCCTCCGATGCCGCTGCCGCAGGTGTCGGGAGTGAACGCGGACTGTCTCTCAAGTGGCGCCATGGCCATAGATGTTGACAGCCCGTCACCAAGGGCGGCGCCGGGATCGACGGGATCGTGAGGTACCACTTGGCGTACTCGGGGCGCACGTCACCGGCGCGCCGATACCCGTTACACGCCCCCGGCTACCACCGCTCCGGGTTCATTCCACCCCGGAGTCGAGGCGACCCCTCGGTCAGCCGGCGACCACTTCCGCCGAGCGCACCGCCCGCGTCGCCGGTGACACCGCGAGGCGCACCACACTGCCCGGCACGACGGCCGGTGCCTCGGGCAGCAGGGCCCAGGCGATGGTGCGGTCCGTCTCGCCCGTATCCAGCGCCAAGAAGCGCGGCGCACTCTCACGCCTGCGCGGCTCCATGCGCAGCACCTCACCCGTGACCGTGTGCGGAGCACGCCGCTCCAGGACGGCGAGGGTCGCGTAGTACGCGGCCGGCGCGCCGAAGCAGACGATCACGACCATCTCCCCCACCAGCGGCCCGGAGCCGTCCATGGCGTGGCCCAGCCAGCCGTGGGCGCTGCCGAAGTTGCCGGGCGTCAACGCGAGAACGCGAGGAACGCCAAGAACAGCGTCCAGCGGCCGAAGCGGCCCGCCACCAGCACGCCGAGCAGTGCGATGCCCACCCAGCCGGCGCTCAGCAGCAGCCCGGGGCGGCGCAGCGAGTGGTCCGCGACCGGGCCCGTGGTCACCGCCCAGTCGGGCTGACGCAGTACCGCGAAGAGGTACAGGGCCACGGCCACCACACCCGCCGCGCACGCCAACTGCAGCAGCCGGCCCGTGGTGGCTCCGAAGCCGGGGCGCAGCCGTGGACAGCGGATCCGTACCGGGCGCCAGGTGCCAGGCGCCAGGTGCCATCGTACGAGGACCAGACCCGGCGCCTGTCGCCCACGTCGAAGCCCAGCAGTCTCCCGGCCCGGCTGGTGACGCCGAGCGCGGTGCCGTATCCGAGACAGCGATCCAAGACGGTGACGGCCGCCGGTGGCAGCCGGGCGAAGTCCTCGTGTGCGTGCAGCCAGGCCTGGACCCCGGCCCAGTGCCCCGCCGTTCGAGCCCGCGCGGGGTGGCCCGCTCACCGAGCGACCTGGCCAGCAGCCACATCAGCGGAAGCGCCGGAAGGGCCGCGATCACCAGGGCGCCAGACCTCAAACCTCATGGCCCGGCCCCGGCCCCGGGCCGAGCCTGCAGATCCTATGGCCATAGCCATACCGGGCCGGACACCGCCATGAAATTCGAGCCACGCTTCGGGGCACGGACGGAGACCCACTCCTCGGCCGCCGCACGTGAACAATTCACTGTGACCTGGGATGCGGTGTCCGTAGGGTTCCTGCATGGCGGATGAGACCGAGCAGGCCGTACAGGTGGCAATGGAGAGGGAGCTGCGGCTCCTCGATCCTGAGGTGCGTGCTTCCCCGGACCGTGTCCTGGAGCTTCTTGATCCGGAGTTCACCGAGATCGGGGCATCTGGACGCCGGTGGGACGTGGCGTCGATCCTCACGGTGACGGGTGACGGCACGGTGTCCCCGGAGTCTCCGGTCAACGTCGACGAGATGGCCGGCGTCGTCCTTGCCCCGGGCATCGTGCACCTGACGTACTTCGCCCACCACCAAGGCCGCCGGGCATGGCGGAGCTCCTTGTGGCGCCTGACGGAAGAGGGCTGGCGCATGTACTTCCACCAGGGCACTCCGGTCGGCTGATCCCAGGCGCAAGTCCACAGGGTGAGGTAGGTGCCGTTGGCGTTGTACGCGTCGCCCTGCGGGTCAGACACCTCCCGAGAAGTCGGAGAACCGCGGTGTGCCGGGCTCCAGGGGGAGCCGGGTGGCGCGGGCGGTGTAGCTGATGGCGTGGTACCAGCCGCACAGCATCAGGAGGTCCAGGAGTTGCTCGGGGCTGAACTCGGTGGCCAGTCGGTCCCATAGCGCGTCGTCGATGTCGTGGTGGGCGTGCAGCGCGTCGGCCGCCTCGATGAGCAGCCGGTCGCGTTCGGTTTCCCAGCATGGGTCCGTGCGGGTTCCGTGCGTGAGCGAACGGATCTGCGCCGCGTTCAACTCTGCGCGGGGTGCGAAGCGTTGAACGTGCACGCCCCACTCGTACTCGCACCCGCACAGCGCGCAGGTGCGGTCGATGACGATCTCCCGGTCGCGCAGGCCGAGACTGAGTCGGCGGCTGAGCTGGTAGGCGCCCCAGGCGTGGAGCGCCTCCGTCAGTCGCGGATTGCGCGCGTAGGTCCGGAAGAGGGCGATCGGCTCCTCCCCGGTGGGCATCATGCCGCGCAGCACTGACGCAACGTCAGCGGAGTACGGGGCAGTCACAGGTGAGATCCGGGAAGTCATGGAGCCTCCCTCTGGAATGCTTCTCTTTTAGAAGCGCCTGGAGGGAAGGTACTGTCTCTGAAACCGAAGCACCATCCCGGGCAGAAGAGAGCAGAAGAGAAGGGCATGCTCGATGACCGCCACACCAGTACCCCGGCGTCCCGTCCGCGGGTCCTCCACCGGGCGCCCCCTCATGGCGGCCCTCGACCTGTTCGGCCGACGCTGGACCTTGCGCATCCTGTGGGAACTTCGCGACGAGGCTCTTGGATTCCGGCCGCTGCAACAGCGGTGCGACGGCATGTCGTCCAGCGTGCTTCAGCAACGCCTCGCCGAACTCCAGGAAACCCGCCTCGTCGAGCGCGACCTCGAAGGCGGTTACCGCCTGACCCCTCTCGGCAAGGACGCCTGCCACGAACTTCGCGGCCTGCACCGCTGGTCCGAGCGCTGGGCCGCCGAACTCGACCGGACACCTCCCGACGGCTTGAAAGCGGAGCCGTAAAGCGATCGCCCGGCCCGCTGAAGACCGACCCAGGGTGCCCGGCGGACGTTGCCGCTCTCAGCCCGTCTCCCGCAGGGCATCGGCGGCCCCGCTGGAGAGCTCGACTCGTACCAGGGCGGCCGCCAGCTTCGGCAGGTCCTCGGCCGCGACGAGACGCGCCAGCCCCTCAGGTGTCTTCGGGAGCCCGAGCTCGCCCGCAGCGTGGCGGGCCCGGCTGTCGAACGCGGGGCGCAGCTCGGGCCACACGCCCTGCGCCTCCCGGCAGAAGATGCCGGCTCCCACCGGGCCGATCCGAGGGACCTCCTGCAACAACTCGCTCACCCGGTCCGGGTCGCCGCCGGCCTCCTCGCGCAGCCGCCGCAGGTCCCCGCCATACCGGTCGAGAACGAGCTCGGCTCCGGCTCCCAGCGCGGTGGCCGTGCTCTCGTCGTAACGGCGATAGTGCGCACGGCCGAGTGCGTCCACCCGCGCCTGCCACGACGACGCGGCCATCGCCCGGGGTGTACGCATCCCGGCCGCGAACAGCTCGCGCGCCGCGGCCACCGCGATGTCGGCCTTGATGCGCACCGAGAACAGTACGCAGAGGGTCAGCAGCTGGTACAGCGGTGCCGGCGTGTTCCGCAGCCGGATGCCCGCCTCCTCGGCGTGGGTCCTCCCGTACTCCTCCAACAGGTGCTTCGCCGTGACTCGCCGTGCCATGGTGCTCCTCGGGGCCGCAGTCGAGAACGGGCAGGTCACGCAGACTCGGGTTGCGGGATGACTCCGGACCCGCGCGTAAACGCCACGACAGGCGCACGGCGGAGCCGCATCCGGTCACGCGGCGCGCCCGCGCCCTCACGCCTTGGGTGCGACACCAGCATCGTCGACAGTGCCCTGGCGGATGATGACCACCGGGCACGACGCATGCTGGGCGCACTGCAGGCTGACCGAGCCGAGCAGGAGACGGGCGAACCCTCCCCTGCCGCGGTTGCCCACCACCAGCAGCGCCGCGTCGCCCGATGCGCCGATCAGCACCTCTGCCGGGTTGCCCCGCACTACGTGGCTGGTCAGTGCCACGTCTTCGGCCTGTACGAGCACGGCGTGAATTTCATCGGCAAGATCCTTTCTCGCCTGTTCCTCATCGAGGTCCGCGTCCACCGCCGGAGCGGACCACCCGGCCGCCCCGGGCACGTCGTAGGCCGCCACGGCGTCCACCGTCGCCCGGATGAGCCGGGCGTGCCGCACCGCCCAGCGCAGCGCCTCATGAGACGCCTCGGAGCCGTCGACACCCACCACGACACGGGGATTGCCGATATTGGTATCCATGGCCGCTTCCCTTCTCCCTGGCCGCCGCCCAAGGCCGTCTTCACGCAGCCGCCGGCCGTCCTTCTCGAAGGCCTCCGTCTTCACCCGTCCCGGCGCGCCCTGACGGTCCGGCCATGAGCGGGGCCCGACCTCAGGGGAAAGGGGAAAACCGGGGCGCTTTGTGTTGCTTTCTGCTCGCGCGACTTCTCCTCCTCCAGGGTGCTACACACCCTGCGGCGTGACCACCGGCGACGCACCGGACCGGGCGGGCGGGGGCCGCCACACCGCCTCACCCGGAGCACACCCCCCGTTATCGAGGGTGTCCGGGCGTTGGCTTCAGAGGCTTCAAAGCCGGGCGCGGCGGACTCACTGGCCGGGTTACGGGTGGCGGCCGAGGCCCTTTTCGTACGCGCTCCAGCCCTTCACGCGCTCCGGCGCGGCGGGCCGTGTCGCACCGCTCGACGAGACGGCCCGGGCCGCCCGCGTACCCGAGAGCGCCGCGAGCGCGATGGCCGCCAGGGCGAGCACGACGCCCGCGACGGTGGCCGCCGTGATCCGCGTATCACCGCGCGGCAGCAGCAGGTCCAAGGCGAGGGAACCGGCCAACTGACCGCTGATCGTGCACAGTCCGAGCACCAGGACGCCGAGCTTCTGCACCGTGGCGACCGCGATGGTGATGAAGGAGATACCGACCAGCCCCCCGAGATAGAGGTACGGCCCGGTCGGCAGACGAGCAGGCAGCCCCGTCGCCACGGCATGCACCAGGAAGATCACGCTCAGCGCGCCGGTACCGGCGACGAAATTGAAGAGCGTCCCCGTGTAAGCGGACCCGGAGGCGTTCCTCACATGCCCGTTGACCGCCTGCTGCCAACTCACGCACACGCCCGCCACCAGCGGGAGCAACAGCATCGGATACGGGAATCCCCCGCCCAGCTTGTCCGCCATCGACAGACCCACGGCCGCGAGCACGAGCACCGCGCCGACGACCCGGCGCCGCGTCGGCCGCTGCGGTCCGGCCGGCCCGAGCCCCATCCGGTCGAAGAGCAGTCCCCCGGTGACCTGGCCCGCCACGATCGCCACGGTGAACAGTGCGACCCCGAGCGCCCCGACGGTCAGCCCCTGCGCGAGCAGAAAGGCCGCACCTCCGAAGCCACCGAGCACCTGCCACCACTTGAGCCGCCCGCTGCCTACGTCCGCCAGCACCAGACCGATCCCACGGCGCGGCTTTCGCAGCACGAGCAGCCCGAGGGCCAGCACCGCCAACCCCGAGCCGAACGAGATCACCGCGGCCGTGAAGCCGTCGCCGCCGAGCCTGGCGGCGAGCTCGCCGGTGATGCGGGCCTGGAGGGATATCAGGGTGCCGGAGAAGACGGCGAGGAACAGCCAGGGGGCTGCGGCTGCGGGCATGTGCGTACGACCTCTGAGCTGGGCATTGCCGACGGGAAACGAAACGGCCCGGAAGCACCTGCGGAGCGGCATCCGGGCCGGTCCCTTTTTAGCTGATCAGCTCATCGCCGGACAGGGCGGGCCGGATGACGAGACATCCGGAGCGCCGGCCCGTAGCAGGCTGCGCACGCCGCACCCCAGTGCTGACCGCCCACCCAGTCGGCTCCGAGCGGGCCGATCGTGTCGGTCGCCTCCATGAAGTGGACCTCGGTACGCGGCACGTCGGCGTACCGCGGGAGGCGATGGCGCCGGAAGGACGCCGTGGTCACCTCGCCGCGCTCGTCGAGCCGTACGCTCTCGAAGAGCGTGGCGCCCAGCGCCCGGGCGGCTCTCCGGCCACGGACGCAAGCTCCGGGGGGCCGGGCCGGAACCCGGCAGCCCCCCGGAGATTTTCAGCGGTCGCGGCGGCTAGTTGTAGACCCAGCCGCTGCACGCCGGGCCGGCGCCCGTGGAGACGTCCTCGACGCAGACGTTGTCCTCAAGCCGTCCGCCCGAGGAGGCGAAGCCGTGCCAGTAGGTGGCCGTGTTGGCTCCTTGCTCGGGGGCCGCCACGTAGCCGGAGTTGGAAGAACCCTGGTTCGGGCGGGCGCTGTCCCACTGATAGATGGTGACCTTGCACGTGTCGTACGAATGGTCCCAGGTATGGCCGGTGACATGGTTGGCGTCCCAGGTCGTCCAGCCGAAGCAGCTCCCCGACCAGCCGCTCCAGTTGGCGCCGGCCGCGCTCGCGCTGGGCGCCGCCAGGAACGTGGTGGCGAGTGCGGCGGCGGCGATCGCGCCGGCCGCACCGATGCGGACCTTGCCCCGGCGTGCGCCGGGAGCCGTGCGTGATCTGCGCATGGAATTCCTCCTCGTGCCGTTGAAGTCGTCCCAGGAGACTAGGAAGCGCGCTGCCTGGCCGACAACGGGTTGGGACAGGGTGGGACGACTTGGGACAGCCACCGGGCGGCCCAGGACAGCGTGACTCCCACTGTCTGCGCGCGCCGTTGTTGCTTCGAAGCCCGCTCGTGGTGGCAGCCGCAGGCGGGGCCGACGTTCTCCCCTGGCCAGGGCCAGGGGCCGGAAGCCATCTGTCTGGCCCGCGACACGCACGGTCTGTCACCGGTGTGAGGGGGCAGGCTGGACACCATCGCGGGATGCCCACATGGAGCACTGGCCGAGAGGCGATGCCGCCTGGCGGGTACCGCTGTAGCAGCCGAGGCCGCGACCGCCGGTCGGGGTGACGAACGATGAGAGGTGACGAAGGATGCAGCACGTCAGGCCGAGTGGCCTTGAGCAGATCGACAAGCTCAGCGGCCGGCCTGCCTCCGGCCGCCGGAAAACCACCCGGAAGGCGCCCGGCAGATGCCCGAGCGCTGACACCCGCCCCACGAAGCACGGCTCCGGACGCCCCTGCCCGTAAGGATCCCGCATGCAGACCGTCACCCTGAACAACGGCGTCGAGATGCCGACCCTCGGCTTCGGCGTCTATCAGATCCCGGCCGAGCAGACCGAACAGGCCGTCAGCGACGCCCTCGCCGCCGGCTACCGCTCCCTCGACACCGCGGCCGCCTACCGCAACGAGGAGGCCGTCGGCCGTGCGATCAAGAGCAGCGGCATCCCGCGTCAGGACCTGTTCGTCACGACCAAGGTGTGGGTCTCCGACGCCGGCGAGGACAAGGCCAGGCGTGCTTTCGACGCCTCACTGCGCAAGCTCGGCCTGGACCACCTCGACCTGTATCTGATCCACCAGCCCTACGGCGACGTGTACGGCTCCTGGCGAGCCATGGAGAGCCTGCACCGCGAAGGTCTCATCCGGGCCATCGGCGTCTCCAACTTCCACTCCGACCGCCTCGTGGACCTCATCGACCACAACGAGGTCACACCGGCGGTCAACCAGGTCGAGACCCACCCCTTCCACCAGCGCGTCACCGATCAGGACCTGATGCGCGGGCGCGGGGTCCAGATCGAGTCCTGGGGTCCCTTCGCGGAGGGCCGCAACAACCTGTTCACCCATCCGGTACTCGTCCGGATCGCCACCGCGCACGGCAGGTCGGTGGCACAGGTCGTACTCCGCTGGCTCATCCAGCGGAACGTCGTGGTGATTCCCAAGTCGGTCCGCGCCGAGCGCATGGCGGAGAACCTCGACGTCTTCGACTTCGAGCTCACCGACGACCAGATGACGGCCATCGCTGCCCTGGACACCGGAGAGTCGCTCTTCTTCGACCACCGCGACCCCGTCATGGTCAGCCGGCTCGGCAACAGCACCCTGGACAGCTGATCCGCCCTGCGGTCGTGGGGCCCGAGCGGCGCCTGCCTGCACGGGTCGCGGGGCTGCGGGCGGGTCGATTCGCCGCAGGCGCCGGAAGCCGGCTCCGGTTTCCTCGTGTACCTGCCGAGATCATGACATGACGGATACACTCCACCACATCCGACGGCCCGGTCGAGCTCTGGTGGGGGATATGGCAGAGGCGCCGAACGACACGTACGTAGACCTCTCGGGAATCGCTCTCACGACGTCCTACCTGCTCCCTTCGGGGAGCCTGATGGGAGCGGTCATCCACGGGGCGAACTTCGCGCTTCCGAAACCCCTGTGGGTGTCGATCGGGGCGGGCGGGCCGGAGTACCTTGACGCCGGTCTCCTGTTCGGGCTCCGTCAGCGGGGTCAGATGGTCCTGGGCGGGGCGGTCAGCGGCGCGCCCGTCATCGCCGCCGTGCGCGAGATCGTGCGCGAGCTGATCGCCGCCGGCATCCGGCGGAACCTCGCGCAGCAGACCGCGGCGTCGACCTCCACCTCCACCTCCTCCGACGAGGTCGAGGCCGAGGAGAAGACGCCGGGGCGGAGCCGCTGGGAGGACTCCGACGAGGAGGAGAGCGCGCCGCCGCCCCAGCCGGTACGGCAGGTGCCGGTCGCGCGGCCGCAGCAGCAGAGGGTCCCCCAGGGCCCCACGGCGCAGGAGATCGGCGCGCGGATGGCCCCTGGGCAGCGGTTCGTGACACCGCGCGGGCGGGCCTGCTACTTCAGCGACCGGGGCGACAGCGCGCTGCGGCACTTCGGCGAGTACCTGGCCTCGCAGAAGGAGCAGGCGGCCGTCTACTTCTCGAACGTACGGCGGTACTCGCCGCTGGAGTACTGGGAGACCCTCCTGAAGATGTGCGACACCACGATCGACCTCTACGCCATGGGCGCGGCGCGTTACGGCCAGAACTGCGTCGTCCTGGATGCCGAAGGCCGTCCGTGGACCATCGGCGTGGCACAGCCCGAGCGCGAGTACCGGCTGACGCACGCGCACTTCGAGAACTACCAGAACAGCTGACCGGAAGCAGCTCACCGGCCTGCCCGACCGGCTGCCGACCGCAGCCGGTCCGCGACCTGCCGCGGCGATCCGCCGCAGCCGGGGGCCCCGGCACCGGCGGAGCCTGCTCCCCGTTCCCGCAGCCGATGGTGTACGAAGTCCTTCGTGAACGAACAGATTCAGCCCTCGACCGTCCGCGTGTTCATAGCGCTCGCGCCGCCCGACGACGCGAAGGCGGAGCTGGCGCGAGAACTGCGGCACGCCTACTCCGCGTACCCCCGTCTGCGGTGGAACCGCATCGAGGACTGGCACATCACCCTGGCGTTCCTCGGCGAGCTCCCGGGGGCAGCCGTCCCGCTCCTCCAGCCGCCCCTCGCCGACCTCGCGGCAGTGAACCAACCCCTGCGACTGGCATTGCGCGGCGGCGGGCACTTCGACGAGCGGGTGCTGTGGAGCGGGATCGAGGGGAACCTCGAAGGGTTGCACCTGCTCACCAACGAGGTCCGCGATGTGATCAGAGCGTGCGGTCTCGCCTTCGAGGACCGGCCCCTGCGCCCCCATCTGACGCTGGCCCGGTCACGCCGCGACGACTCCTCCAGCGTGGTGGAGGCCGCCGCCGAACTCGCCGCCTTCACCGGCCGGCCATGGCGGGCCGAACGCCTGCACTTGGTCGCCAGCAACGTCGGCCGCGGACCGGGACCGATCCACTACCGCGACATCGAAGCGTGGCGTTTCGGCGCGGAGCCTTCCTGAAGCACGGTTGAGAAGGCCCGGGTTCAGCAGGTCAGGGGTCGGGGCCCGCACCCCACCAGGACGCTTTCAAGCCGGACCAGCTCCCGCCCTTTCCCGACCGCACCCCGCCGAACCCCGCCGAACCCCGCCGAGCCTTCCCGACGCTTCCCCGGCTCGGACACTACGAGCGCCACGCCATCCCCCATTCCGACTTCCTCCGACCGGCCCTGGATCATCGACACCGTACGCAGGCAACCGCTCTGAGCTGGGCCTTTCCCCCAAGGAAGTCCATCGCAGCACGGCGGCCCGTGACCTCCAGGGGCGCGCAGGGGCTTGGTTCACGCCGGGGCGCGTGCGCGCTATGGGTTGACGGTGTGTCACATTCTAAGTCTGGTCAAGCATTGAACTTCCCTGCCCGAGTGGCCGGATTCAGGGGTCAGAGTGTGGTGTCCGGCCGAATCGGCGCCGTACACGCAGTACATGCACGCAGTACACGCACGCAGTACATCCGCACATCCCGGCACCCCCGCGCTCGTCGCAGGTGCCGTGAACTGGGGGCCCACATGTCTTCTCGTTCCACCGCCCGCGTCCTCGCGCTCGCTCTGGCCACCGCCGGCCTCGCCGGCGCCGCAGTCGTCCCCGTCAACGCCGCCACGGCCGCCGCCAAGCCGGTGCCGCGTTCGCCGATCGTGCTGGGGGCGATCCAGTACGACAGCCCCGGACGCGACGACCACTCGCAGCGCTCCCTCAACGCCGAATGGGTCACCGTCACCAACACCGGCCGCGGCACGGTGAACCTGAAGGGGTGGACCCTGACCGACCGATCCCGTCACACCTATACGTTCCACAGCCTGCGCCTGGCCGGACACCAGTCCGTGAGGGTCCACACCGGCATCGGTCGCGACACCGGCCGCGATGTTTACCAGGACCTCCGCACCTACGTGTGGAACAACTCCGGCGACACCGCGACCCTGCGCGACAACCACCGGCACGTCGTCGCCGCCAAGTCCTGGGGCCGCCGCTGACCACCACAGGCCGGCGCCGCCGCCACAGTGCCGGAGACGAGGAGGCCGGCACCCCTGAACCAGGGGTGCCGGCCTCCGGCCTGCGGCTCTCCAGAGCCGGAGGCTCAGCCCGCGAGGCGGGCCATCCACTCCTCGACCTCGTCCGCCGAGCGCGGCAGGCCCGCCGACAGGTTCTCGTGGCCGTAGGCGGTGACGACCAGGTCGTCCTCGATACGGACACCGATGCCGCGCCATTCCTCGGGCACGGTGAGGTCGTCCGGCTGGAAGTACAGGCCGGGCTCGACGGTGAGCACCATGCCCGACTCAAGGACGCCGTCGACGTACTCCTCGTTCCGGGCGTGTGCGCAGTCGTGGACGTCCAGACCGAGCATGTGACCGGTGCCCGCCATGGTGAAGCGGCGCTGGAGACCGAGCTCGTAGGCGCGCTCCGCCGGGCCTTCGATGAAGCCCCACTCCACGAGGCGGGCCGCCAGATGGCGCTGGGACGCCTCGTGGAAGTCTCGGTAGGCAGCGCCAGGCTTGACGGCGGCCATACCGGCTTCCTGGGCCTCGTACACCGCGTCGTAGACCTTGCGCTGCAGCGGCGTGAAGGTGCCGCTGATGGGGAGCGTGCGTGTGACGTCGGCGGTGTAGAGGGTGTGCGTCTCCACACCGGCGTCGAGCAGGAGGAGGTCCCCGGGGCGGACCGGGCCGTCGTTGTCCGTCCAGTGCATGATCGTGGCGTGCTCGCCCGCCGCGCAGATCGTGCCGTAGCCGACGGCGTTGCCCTCCAGGCGTGCGCGGCGGAAGAACGTGCCCTCGATCCACCGCTCGGACGACGCGATCGCCCGGGAGAGCTCACCGATCACGTCGGTGAAGCCGCGCACGGTGGAGTCCACGGCCTTGCGGAGCTCGGCTATCTCCCACTCGTCCTTGACCAGGCGGAGGTCGCTGAGCGCCTCCTCCAGTTCGGCGTCGCGCTCCTCCTCGGTGGCGAGGGCGGCCTCAAGGGACGGGTCGACTCCTCGGACGATCCGGGTCGGCGCACCGGAGGCGGCGGCGAGGTCGTCGGCCGCCGTGCGGACGTCGCGGCAGGGCAGTCCGAGCACGACCTCGGACTCGACGAGGGAGCGGCGCCGGCCCATCCACAGCTCCGCCGTGGCCCCGGTCCAGAACTCGTTGTTGTCCCTGCTGTCCCGCGGCAGCTGGTAGCAGTAGGCGTCGTGGCCGCCGTCCGCTCGGGGTTCGAGGACGAGCGCGCCGTCCCGGGCCTGGTCTCCGGTCATGTGGACGTAGCCCGTGTACGACCGGAAGGGGTAACTGTCGTCGTTGGAGCGGGTCTTGAGGTTTCCCGAGGGGATCACGAGGCGTTCGCCCGGGAAGCGCGCGGAGAGCGCGGCGCGGCGGGCGGCAGCGTACGGGGCCTGCTCGTCGGGCCGCAGATCGTGCCGCTCGGTGTCCGCCCACCCCGTCCGCATCAGCGCGGACAGTTCCTCGGAGATCCCTGAGTAGAGACCGTTCTTCCGGCCTTTCGCCACGGCGTACACCTTCCTCTGAAATGGGGCTGCTGGGTGCGTTTCCTCGGCGGACGGTACTCCGCGCCGCGCACACTCGGTGCCGAAGAGTGCCACTGGCACGAATCGGCCACAGCCCCGGCGGGTGCCGTTGATAATGCGGCGTATGACGAACGCGAAACTCGGCGAGGCCCTGCGGCTTCTGGGCATCGATCACACGGCGGGCCGGGTCTATCTGGCGCTGCTGGAGCTGGCCCCCGCGCCGCTGAGCGCGATCGCGGCCGCGGCTGGTCTGGAGGGTGCGGAGCTCGCCGCGGCGTACGGCGCGCTGGTCGACGCAGGTCTGGCCAGTGCCGCCGAGGAGGGTGGGGACGTGGTGGCCCCGGTTCCGCCGGCCGCCGGTCTGGAGATCCTGGCCCGGCACCGGGCGGCCGAGGTCGAGGAGTCGCGCATCGCCGTCGGGGGCGCGTTCGAGTCGTTCCGGCGCCAGCGGCTCGCCGCGTACAACGACAACCTCGTCGAGGTCGTCACCGGCGACGCCGTCGGCCCCCGGATCCGTCAGGCCTGGGCGAGCGCCCGCGAGCAGATCCGGCAACTTGAGTCGCCTCCCTACCTCACCCTGCCCGGCTCCACGGACGACGCGCTGGCCACGCTCGCCCGCGGGGTGACGCAGCGCGTCGTGTACTCGCGCGAGTCACTGGAGTACCCGGGCCACCTGAAGGAGGCCATCGAACCGTGCGTCAACGCCGGCGAACAGGCCAGGGTGCTGCCGTCGGTGCCGGTCAAGCTCGTGATCATCGACGAGGCGTACGCGCTCGTGTCGTTGTCGATCAAAGAGGCCGACGTGCACAACACCATGCTGGTCGTACAGCCCTGCGGCCTGCTCTCCGCGCTCATCGCTCTGTTCGAGCAGTCCTGGCAGAACGCCCTGCCGTTCCACGGCAGCACCACCCGCCCCGGCGGCGTGCCACCCGCCGACCGCCGTCTGCTGTGGCTCCTCGCGGGTGGCGCGAGCGACGACGTCATCGCCCGCGAGTTGGGACTCAGCCGCCGCACACTGTTCCGCCGCCTGCAGATCCTGATGGCCCAACTGGGGGCCGCGAACCGCTTCCAGCTCGCGCTTCAGGCACAGCGCCACGGGTGGCTGTGACACCGTCCTGCCTGAACGCCCCGGCACGGCTCAGCTGGAGCCCGTACGCAAGCGGAAGGTACGGCGGCAGGCGTCGGGAGGCACGTCCACCGTGCGGTTGAAGTGCCGCCGCAGCGTCGTGGCGGTGCCCATGCCGGTCGCCGTCGCGATGGAGGTGACGCTGTCGTCGGTCTTCTCCAGCAGCTCCTGGCGCGGTGGATCCGCTGGGTCAGCAGCCACTGCAGCGGAGTCGTGCCGGTCGCCGCGTGGAAGCGGCGGCCCAGGTTGGGCGAGCTCATTTCCACATCGACGTCGGCCCAGCCGGGGACGGTCACGGTGGCGGCCTCGCGCAGCCGCTCCAGTCCATGGTCGGGCTCCAGGCGCTCGCCCCGGACTCCCCGGCGTTGGCGGCCGTCGATGAGCGGGCCCGGTCGGCGCAGACCTTCCCCGTCGACGTCGTCGTGCGCTCCGGCGGTCGCGAGCGGCGCGCCGTGCGAGGGGCCGGGACATCCACGCCGTCAGCGCGCCGCTCGCGGTGGATGCGGTGCACCGCATCCTCGCCGGGCGGACGAGGACGGTCGGTGTCGCCTCCGCCGGCGCGCTCTTCGACGCGGCCGACTTCCTCCGTGCCCTGTCCCCGCACATCTCCTTCGACCTGGGCGAGTGACTGGGCGAGCGACTGAACGAGTGACTGGGCGAGCGAAGGACAGAGCCCGGACGCGGTGCGGCGGCCGGCGGAACACCGACGAACCTGACCGTCAAGAGGTGGCGAGGGCCCGCGTTTCGGCGGTGTAGAGCTCTGCGGGGTCGAATCCCATACCCCTGAAGTGGCCCGCGAGTTCGAGGGACAGTACGCCGTGGAGGCGGGTCCAGAAGAGGAGGGCGCGGCTGAGCGCCGACGGCGGTGCCTGGTGCTCGCGCGCCCAGGGCCGGTGCTCGGCGAGGTGGTCGTCGAGGGGAGCCGCCGGGGAGCCTTGCGGTGTGCCGGCGGCGCAGGCATCGAGGAGGACGGCCATGATCTCGGAGGCGATCCGGGTGGTGTCTTCGGGGGCCTGGTATCCGGGCACGGGGGTGCCGTAGACGAGGAAGTACCGGTGGGGGTCGTCCAGGGCCCACCGGCGCAGGGTGTGCGCCAGTTCCGCGAGGTCGGCGCCGGCCGCGGCGCGGGCCAGGAAGGTGTCGGCGAGGCTGCGATAGGCGTCCCGGATGAGCTCGGTGATCAGCTGGTCGCGGTTGGCGAAGTACCGGTAGAGCGCGGGCCCGCTCACGCCGATCTGCTTGGCGATGGCGTTGAGGGACAGGGCGGAGGCCCCGGCATCGGCGATCTGCTCCCAGGCGTGCTTCTTGATCTCCTCCCGCACCTGAGCGCGGTAGCGCTCCCGGGGGGTCCTCGCGTCCGACTCTGCCACGTCCGCCTCCAGGCTTCACGACTACAGCATCAACCTCTAGTTAGAGGCTATCACTTTCCCTCTTGACTCTCACCGGAGCTTTCAGTTATAACTTCTAACGAACGCAACAGCTTCCACAGAGCGTCTACAGAGAGGGATCGTCATGACCAGCGAGCACCTGACCGAGGTCGTCCTGCCGGGCATCGTGGCTCCGGAGGGCCTCAAGATCCGCCACGGAGCCGTACCGGAGGCCGGCCGGGGCCAGATCCTGATCGCCATGGAGGCGAGCGGGGTCTCCTTCGCCGAGCAGCAGATGCGCCGGGGGCGGTACTACGACCAGCCGCCCTTCCCGTTCGTGCCCGGCTACGACCTGGTGGGCCGCGTACTGACCACCGGAGAGGGCGTCGACCCGGAACTGGCCGGCCGGCGGGTGGCCGCGCTGGTGAAGGTCGGCGGGTGGGCCAGCCACGTCGTCGTCGACGCCGAAGACGCCGTACTCGTCCCGGACGGCCTCACGGCGGCGGAGGCGGAAACCGTGGTGGTCAACGGCATCACGGCCTGGCAGATGCTGCACCGCCGGGCGCGGGTTCGCGCCGGGCAGACCGTCCTGGTGCACGGCGCGGGCGGCGGAGTGGGCTCCGTCCTGGTCCAGCTGGCGCGTGCGGCCGGTGCCGAGGTGATCGGCACGGCGTCTCCACGGCACCACGAAGCCCTGCGAAAGGTCGGCGTGATCCCCGTCGACTACCGTGCGGGCAACGTGGCTTCCCGGGTTCGGGAGCTGGTGCCCGGCGGGGTGGACGCGGTCTTCGACCACGTCGGCGGGCGCAGCGTGATCGACTCCTGGCACCTGCTCGCACCCGGCGGCACGCTCGTCTCCTACGGCAGCGCCTCCACCCGCGACGACACCGGCTCCAAGCAGTGGCCCGTACTGAAGATCCTCGCCCGCACCTGGCTCTGGAACACCCTGCCCAACGGCCGCCGAGCCCACTTCTACAACATCTGGGCCGGCCGCGCCCTCGGCAAGGACCGGTTCCGCGCCCGCCTGCGGGCCGACCTCACCGAGGTGTTCGCCGCCGTCGCCCGGGGCGACGTCAGCGCCCGCATCGCCGCGCAACTCCCGCTCGCCCAAGCCGCCGAGGCGCTGCGCCTGGCGGAGTCCGGCACCGCCACGGGCAAGGTCGTCCTGACGCCCTGAGCCGCTCCCCGGCTCCCCCGGCCGCACCAAGCACTCTCCGGCACTCTCCGTACCGCTTCTACAACCATCGGGCCCGTTCGGCGATCAACTCCCGTGCACACAGCGACAACACTGGGAGAGCCGTGAACCGTACCGCCATCGTGTTATGCACCGTCGTCGCAGCCGCAGGGCTGGCCGCGTGCAGCAGCGACGACACCGCGCCCCAAGCGCCCGAGGCATCGAAGTCCGCCGCCATTCCGAAGGCCTCCGCATCCCAGCAAATCGCGGACGGTCTGGCCAAGTTGGGCATCCCGCGACGGCCTGATGCCGCCACTCAGGCGAGGTACATCGTCGCCTTGACCTCGATCGACCCCGACATCGTGCACGGCAAGCCCGACAAGGCGGTCGACCGTGGACGCAACCAGTGCAGCGTCATCGCGAGCAACCCGAAGGACCAGGCCAAGCAGGTGGAGCTCGCGAACAAGCGGTTCACCTCGCCCGCGCACCCGGACGGCTTCGGCCTGGCCAAGGCGGCCGAGGTCAACGAGGTGGTACACGCGCAGCTCTGTCCCGGGAGCTGACGCTTGACCGCCCTCGACGCGCCCCGAGTCCCTCATCGTCGTATCGTCGAGGGCTGAGCGGCAGTCTGCCGCGCGTACGCGAAGCACCCTGGCACAGTTCAGAATTCGCGGTCGATCCCCGTGACCGCTGCAGGCCCCAAGGGGGCGTCCTCCTCGGTGAATCCGCTGTCGCGCAGGGCAGTGGAGACCAACCGCACCGCGTGTGCTTCGGCCTCGGTGCGGCTGGCGGCCTCCACTTCGAGCCGGACGGAGAACGTGTTGCCGTCCTGGACGGTCAACAGGCTCAACTCCTCGTTCTCCCCGAAGTCGGTGTTCGCCGGGTCCTGGGGACGCAGCTTCCGCTCCACCGCGGAACGCTGGGCGTCGGTGACGCCGTGCACGAACGTGCCCGGCACGGTGATGACGTAGTCGGTCATGGAAACTCCTGACGTGCAGGCCCCCGCGGGTGTCGGGGGCATCCTCTTGGAATGCCCCGCAATGGGGATACCAACCAACCCACTCCCCCACCCGGGTGGTCGCCCGCCAAGAGCCCGCCTCGCTTCAGCCCACAACTGCTCGAACTCCTCGGCGGAGATCTCGGCTGCCCGGGACTGGCCCTGCCGGCCGTCCATGGGGTCCTCGGCGAGAACGCCGTACCGGAATACAAAGGGCCCCCGCGTGCGCCCGCGGGTCAGTGGACCTGCCCGATGGGGCGGACCACCACGGTGCTCACATCCACTCCGGCCGGCTGGCCGAGCGCCCAGGTGATGGCGTCGGCGACGTTCTCCGCGGTCATCACCGGCCCTGTGGGCGCGGCGCCCTGCGGGTGGCTGCTCCAGAACGGGGTGTCGACCCGGCCGGGGGCGATCAGGGTGACACCGACTCCGGCACCGGTGACCAGGACGCGGGTGTTCTCGGCGAGGGAGGTGAGGGCGGTCTTGCTGACCGAGTACATGTTGCCGGGGGTGTTCTTGATGCCCGCGGTACTGCCCACCAGGATGATCCGGCCCCCGTTGGCCATGAGCTCCGGGAGCGCCGCCTTCACAAGGAGAGCAGGGCCGAGGACGTTCACGAGGAGCATCTCGCGCCACTCCTCGGGGTCGCCGTCGGCGAGGTTGTCGTGGGTGGAGAACCCCGCGTTGGCGACGACGTGGTCGAGCCGCCCGAAGACCTTGACCGTGGTGTCGACGGCACCTTGGACCGCCGCGAAGTCGGTGGTGTCTGCGGCGATGGGCAACAAGGCCTCCCCGGCGCCCAGTTCGGCGGCGAATCCGTCGAGCCGTCCCTGGTCGCGGCCGGTTACGGCCACCCGATGCCCGGCCGCGACCAACCGCCGCACGGTCGCCGCACCGATCCCGCTGGCCCCGCCGGTGACAAGGGTCACCGGTCCGCCGTGCTCGCCGCTCATGACTTCCTGACTGCCGCTCATAACTCCCCCTGGAACCAAGCCTGATGATCAGCGACTCTCTACCACGCGCACAGGCACCGCCGCGCGCGGATTCCGATCCCCGTACGGGCGAGCAGCGCGGTGTACGCCAGGTGCTGGCCGGCGCACGGGCCCGTGACCGGCCCACGGACGAGGAACGCCTGCTTCTGAACGAACTCCGACGCGAGCACCGCGCCCGGGCATCACGGAGTCCACCCCGCCCCACGCGTGACATTCAGACCACGAGACGACTCACGGTGCCGGAACCGGCGGCACGGTGGTGGTGGCGGAAGGCGAAGGACCGCCCTTCCTCCAGGGCGACGTACTCTTCGAGTACTACCGTGACCTCGGCCCGGTGAAGGGGCCGCACCACGTCGACGCCATGCAGCAGTGTGACGGTGCCCCACACCACGGCGGTTCCGGTGTAGAAGTGAAGACGATCGCCAGAGACCACATCCGCGCCGCCCTGTTCCTCGGGCAACAGCGCGATGTCCGCGGTGAACGCCGTGTGGGCACGGATCGAGCCCGGCGTCGCCAGCACCTGCCCGCGCGCGGCCGCGTCCGCCGCGACGCCGCGCAGCAGCACACCGACGTTCATGCCCGCACTCGCCTCGTCGATACGTACGTGGCTCTGCTCGATGTCCGCGACGCGAGCGGTCACGCCGCTGCCGGAGCCGACGATCTCCACCTCGTCCCCCGTCCGCACCCTCCCGCGCTCGATACGGCCCGTCAGCATGACCAACCTCCCCTGCTGCAGGCGAAAGACGTCCTCGACACACATCAGGAACGTCGTCTCCACTCCGTCCACACCAGCCACCCCCTCGGTCCACCCACAGTGTGAGGGCTTCACACGCCCAAACGCTCACGGGCTCGTACGGGACAACCCTCAGGTCCCGCTGGGAGCCTTGATCGGGACACAGGGGAATTCGTCGGTGTCCACCTCGGCCTGCTTCGTGGGACCGCACACCTCGGACGAGGTGGCCTTCTCCGTGTCCGGCACGCCGAACCCGACCACGCCGACCTTGGCCGCGCCTTGCTCCACCATGCTCCCGAGGAAGGATTCGGTCCAGCTGTAGTTGCGGCACTGGCCGCCCGCGTCCCGCTGGACATCGGCAAGCTCAGCGAGCTCGCCGGGGGCGGCCGGCTTACGTACCCGTTCTGGCGTCCAACTGGTGTCCACGGCCTTCACCGCACGCCGAGCGGCATTCCCGGTTCGGTCGTCACCAAGTCCTTGCCCGGGAAGTCGGCGAACTTGGTGTACTTGGACTGCGAGGCGGCCGGTGCCGACTCCGCGCCGTCGGGCGTCTTGGGCGTCGTTCCGCTCTTGCCGTCACCGCCGCCGCCCGAACATCGCGCGACCAGTACGAGAGAGCCGACGGCAAGCGCGGTAGGCATGCGAGTCGACACGTGATCCCCCTGAGATCAGAAAACAGCATGGGATCGTCCCGGGGAGTCTGGCTGCGGCAGGATTGAACCGTGCCGAACGAGTCAGAAGACATTGAGCTGAGCGAACACGAACTGCGCGAGATCACGGGCTACGCGGCCGACTGCGCCCGCAGAGTGCTGTCGCTCTTCGAGCAGCGTCTTCCTGCGGACACGCGCCCTCGCGACGCCATCGACGCAGCACACGCCTTCGCCCGTGGCGGTCGGCGCACGGGCGCCCTGCGGCAGAGTGCATGGGCGGCGTACAGAGCGGCACAACAAGCCCCTTCACCCGCCGCGGCCGACGCGGCACGAGCGGCGAGCCATGCCGCCGCCGCTGCCTACCTCCATCCCAAGGCAAGCGCTCATCAGGTCAAACACATCCTCGGCGCGGCAGCGCACGCGGCCCGCGCGGAGGAGCTGGCAGCCGCAGAGGACCAGCGCGTCCCTGCGGAAACCCTTGACTGGGCGCGCCATCACGCCCCTCCGGCGGTCACCGCGGTGCTCGGCCGTCTGCCCATCGCACCTCCCGGAGGCGGACGCGTCGGAGAGTTCATCCGCGATCTCGACGCCG
The DNA here is from genome assembly GCF_042737755.1 of Streptomyces sp. NPDC059994. NCBI lineage: Bacteria > Bacillati > Actinomycetota > Actinomycetes > Kitasatosporales > Streptomycetaceae > Streptomyces > Streptomyces sp. NPDC059994. Next base: position 9,678 of record NZ_JBHWUR010000007.1, on the reverse strand, counting down.
CACTCCGTACCTGAGGACGATCAGACTCGGCAGCCCGAGCCGTGATTCCTGGGCGTTGCAGGCGGCGAGGAGAGGAGTGAGGCGGCGCGCGGGTGTGGCGGGATGGACGGCGAGAAAGGTCTCGGCCATCGGGACGGGAGGAGCGAAGGGCCGGAAGACGGTGCGCCCGGCGAGGAGGCGGGCGGCCTGGGCGGCGTAGAAGACCGTCCAGTCGGCGGCGCCGGTGGCGATCGCGGCAAGGGTGTCCTGGTCGGTGGTGAAGGCGGGGCCGAGGACGGGCTCGAACCCGGCGCCGTTGCACGCCGCGCCCACCAGGTCCACCAGAGGGGGTTGTTCTCGCGAGGGACGATCCGCAGGGGCAGGGAGGCGGGGTCGGCCACGTGGACGGCAGTGCCGGTGGCAGGGGTGGGCTGCGGGAAGGGCCACGACCAGGGGATCCTTCCAGACCGGGATGAGGTCCAGCCCTTGGCTGCGACTCGCCCCGCGTACGAAGGCCGCGTCCAGCTCATCGTCCCGTACGGCTTGCAGGCGGCTGGTCGAAAAGGCCGGCACATGGCCCACCAGGAGCAGCCCGCCGCCGTCAACACGCTCATCGCGCGGCACTGGAGCGCATCACGGCCGACGCGTTCCCGAGGCCAGTGACGGGCAGCCCCTCCATCAGCCCTGCCGTTCAGGGCTGGCCGGCCTGCTTGGAGCAGGTCTGGTCGTTGGCGGGCAGCTTGCCCGTGGCCAGGTACTGGTTGACGCCGTTGTCGACGCAGGCGTTCTCATAGAGGCCGTAGATCGCGTGCCGGTTGGCGCCCTTGAGGGTGATCAGCTTGGAGCTCGGCAGCAGGCCGTGCAGAGCGACGGCACCCTTGTGCGCGGTGCGCGGGTCGCCGGTGGCGGACACGATCAGCACCTTGGCGTCGTGCTTCACCCGAGTGGGCTCCTCGCGCGGCCGGTCCCAGAAGGCGCACGGGCCGATGTTGTTGACCAGCGCGCCGAAGCGCGGGTACGCGGCACGGCTGCGCTCGATGTCCCGCCAGTAGACCTCGGGGTCGCGCGGGGCCGCCTTGTCCCCGCAGATGACCGCGGACTGCACACTGCCGTGGTGTGACTGCTCGCCGGTCATCGCGAGCCGCAGGGTCGCGGCGAAGATCGGCGACAGGCGGGTCGGCTGCCCGGCCGCGGCCTTGTTCAGCACGGACACCTGTTCGGCGAGGGTCGCCCGGGACGTGTCGGTGTCACTGTCGACCCCGGCGAGCAGGATGAACGGGACCTGGGTGTCGTCGAGTGGGAAGGTCTCGGGCGCCGTGCCGACGGTCAGCGGGCCGCGCGCGGAGGTCTTGATGATGTGGTCGATGGTGGCCAGGACCTGTGCGCGGGTGCGGCCGAGGCCGTACGTGTCGTTGCGGGCGGCAGCCCATGCGGCCCAGTCGGCGAGCGCCTGCTCGTTCTCACCGACGGCCGTCTGGAGCAGCCGGGGGCCGAACTTGCGGGGGTCGACGGCACCGTCCAGGACCACGCGGTCGGTGCGGCCGGGGAACATCTGGGTGTAGACCGTGCCCAGGTAAGTGCCGTACGAGTAACCGAAGTAGGAGATCTTCTTCTCGCCGAGCGCGCCACGGATGACGTCCATGTCCCGGGCCGTGTTACGGGTGGTGACGTGCGGCAGCACGGAGGCGTTGGTAGCACGGCACTTGGCGGCCAGATCCTTCTGCTGGGCGACCTGGCGCTCGAAACTCGCCCGGCTGAGACCGGCCGAGAAGATGTTGGTGCCGACGGACCAACCGCAGTCCAGCGGGGTACTACGGCCGACGAAGCGCGGGTCGAAGCCGACTATGTCGTACCGCGGGCCGGTCTTCTTCATCCAGGCGTGGAATTCCGGCGGGGACTCAAGCGCCTTCCCACCGGGACCACCGTTGTTGAGCAGGATCGACCCGATGCGGTGGCGGGTGTCGGTGGCCTTGAGCCGGGATATCGCGACGGTGATCGTACGGCCCCTGGGGGCGGCGTAGTCGAGCGGCACGGTGACGTCCGCGCACTGCACGCCCGCCTTGTCGAGATCGCGGCCCGTACTGTCGCCCGGCCCCTTGGCACAGCTGCCCCAGCCCAGGCGCTGATCGTAGTAACGGTCGAGCGGGGCCCCGGACTTCGACGCGGTGGGCGCCGCCGCCGTGGCCGTAACGGTGGGTACCGCACCGAGGCAGGCGGCGAGAGCGAGGCCCACGGCCGAGGTGCGGCGCAGGGCGGGGCTGGAGGTGATCACGAAGTCTCCTCGGGATGCGGGGGGTTGCGGTCGGGAGTGCAGGCGGTGTGCGCCGCGCTCGCCGTGGCCAAGGCGACCGCCACAGCGGCTGAGCTGCTGGCCAACGGCCCTACGGACGCGGCTGGTTGACATTTGCCAAAGGGGTATCTCTTCACCCTGTTCCGTATATGTCTCACACCGTCAGACACTAAGCGGAACGGCCGTCCCCTTCACTACGGCTGTCCCCCGAGCCTCGATGGGGGCACCCCTACCAATGGCCCGTCAAAGCCACACTCCGCGAGGACAATCAGCCGGAATCTACATCGCCGACATACCGTCGCCCGAGACCGAGGCATGGCGACCGTCCGTCAGGTAGCGTGCGCGGAGGCGGGTGAAGGCGGTGGGAGTCGGGCGGTACGGGAGGAACTCCTTGATCCGCTGAGCGCATTCGCGTGGGCTCGCCGTGCCGGTGTCGCACTCCAGGTCGTAGTCCCCGTGACCGTGAACCACGTCGTACTGGTGCGCTGCGAGGCCCGCCGGACGGTCGCCTCGGGCCTGCTCACGGCGCGCCAGTTCGTCCATCGGGCAGTGGACGCCGACGAACAGCACGTTCTCGGGTGGCAGAACCGTCAGGCAGTCGAGCAGCCGCCACGGTTCGCTCAGGACATGGTCGACAACAATGTCGTTGCCCACCGCGGCCATCGCCGCAGCCGAGCGGTGGAAACCCATCCTGGTCCGCCGCAGCGCCGCGTCCAACTCCTCGGCCCCGAGCTCCCGCTTGCTGCGCATCGCGTTGAAGCCGTCCACCGCCAGGTGGAAGAAGACGCCGTCATCAAGGATGTCCAGAAGGTCCCGGGCGATGCTCGTCTTCCCTGAACTGGAGGTGCCGTTGAGGAAGATGATCCGGCCGGGTGTCATATCGGCATGATGACACGGTGCCGCGTCGGCGCCGCGCCCACGGCACCTTTGTGCCTGGCGAGATCCGTGGGAGAGTCCGTCACGGAAGCCAAGTCCATGGCCGCAGACAGCGGGATGCCTTACCCCCGAAGGAATCTACGGCGCAGCCTCCTCCAGGAGTTCCGGACCGTTGTTGCGCACGTTGTTCACGGCCGGGGAGACCGGGCGGGCGTCCAGGTGGCCGCCCGCGGGCTGGGTCAGTAGGGCGCGCAGCTCGTCGGGGTCCTGGTGGTGGGGGTCGAGCCAGGCGTCGTAATGGTCCTCGGTGAGCGCCAGGGGCATGCGCGGGTGCACGCGGCCGGCCGCGTCCGTGGCCTCGGTGGTGATGATCGTGCAGGTCACCAACCAGGCGTCAGGATCGTCGTCGTGCTTGACCGAGCGATCGCGCCAGTACTCGTACAGCCCGGCGAGCGCCATCACCTGGTCGTCCTCGGGATGGATGAAGTACGGCTGCTTGCGGACTGTGCCGGTGTCTTGGTCCTTGACCTGCTCCCACTCGTAGAAGCCGTCGGCCGGCAGCAGGCAGCGGTGCTTGAGGAAGGCGCGGCGGAAGGCGGGCTTCTCGTGCACGGTCTCCACTCGGGCGTTGATCATCCGGGCGCCCACCTTCACGTCCTTCGCCCATGACGGCACCAGCCCCCAGCGCAGCGGCCGCAACTGCCTGCCGTGCGGCGCGGCATCGTCATGTCCGCGCGCGGTGCGCTCCAGGACAGCCCATACCTCGTCGGTCGGCGCGACGTTCCAGCTCGGCGCCAGACTCTCCTGGGCGCGCCAGTCGGTGACCTGGAAGAGCTGGACCAGGTCCTCGGGGCTGCGGGTGGAGACGTAACGGCCACACATGGAACCACTGTGCCACCGGGAGCACCGAGGGAAACACTGTTCCGTGGCCTATTTACGGGTAGGCGAATATGGCGGCTGCTCAAGGATGCCATTCTTGAATTCCATGACCTTTCCGTCGAAATCCATCAGATCCGACCCACCGTTCGGACGCTGGCGGCGTCTCCGGTACGCACGCGATTTACTTTCGCATTGCTTTCAGGATTCGCCTCTTCGGACGCTGACGATGACGCCGACGCGGTGGTCATCCCTCGGTACTCGGGTGCGGAGGAGACCGAGGATTCCGGTGCGGGCGAGGTGTGCAGTGCCGTACGGGACGGGTGTGTTGCGGCCTGCTCCTCTCGGCCTGCCCCGACCAGGCCCATACGTTCCGGGCCCGCTGCGCCGAGTACGGCCTCCTGGCCGTCGAGATCGGGGAGGTGACGGGTGGCGGCTCCCCCGGGACGATCGTGATGAAGGCCCTGGGAAGCGGAACCGGGAAGGGGACGCCCGCGTGACTCCGTCCGTCGTGCACCAGAAGTTCCTCTACCTCTGCGCCGCAATCGGGTTCGCCGTACTGGTCTCGGGACTCGCGGTCGGCGTCCTCCCCGAGGGCAAGCCGTGGGCCCTGTCGGCGGTGGTTCTGGAGTCGCTGGGATCGGCCGTGCTCTTCCCCATCCTGGTGCCGTTCTCCTACGACCGGCTCAAGGAGAAGTGGCCCCTGGCGTGGCTTCGCTTTTGTACGTGTCACTTGTACGTGTCACTTGTACGTGTCAGAGGGGTGTGGCGGTCGTGCCGGTCATAGGGCCTCAACTCGCCTGTACTGCCGTGGGCTTGGGCGTCGCCGGCGCCGCGGTGGGCTTGCCCCGCAGGGGTATTTCCTTGATGAAGCAGGCCGCGGCGATGCCCACGAGGCAGATGAGCGCGCCACACAGGAAGAGCGTGTGAGTGCCGGACGCCACGGCGTCGAGGTAGGCGTCCTTGACCGTGGGCGGCAGGCTCGCGAGCGCCGACGGAGCGAGCTGGGCGCTGTCGGCACGGGCGCCGTCCACGTGCGCGGCCCGCATGCCGTGCTCGACCTGACGGGCGAAGAGCGACCCGAAGAGCGCGACGCCGAAGGAGCCGCCGACGGTGCGGAACATGGTGGAGGAGGCGGAGGCGACGCCCATGTCCTTCATCTCGACGCTGTTCTGCGCGATCGTCATCGGTATCTGCATCACCAGGCCCAGGCCCGTACCGAGCACCGCCATGTAGAGGGAGGAGGTCGGACGGCTGGTGGAGGTGTCCATGGTGGAGAGCAGGGAGAGGCCGAGCACGATGCCGGCGGTGCCGACCACGGGGAAGATCTTGTACTTGCCCGTCTTGGTGGTCACCCTTCCCACGAGCTGCGCGGCCAGCACGATCGGGAGCATGAGAGGCAGCAGCAGCATTCCTGAGTTGGAGGCGGACGCGCCCTGCACGGTCTGCTGGAACATCGGCAGATAGCTGACGACGCCGAACATCGCCACACCGACGACCAGGGCCAGCACGGAGGACAGGGCCAGGTTGCGGCTGCGGAAGATGCGCAGCGGCAGCACCGGCTCCGCTGCCCGGGTCTGGGACCACAGGAACGCGGCGAGGGCGAGGACGGTGAGGACGGCCAGGCCGACGATCTCGGCCGAGTCCCAGGCGTACTGGGTACCGCCCCAGGTGGTCACGAGGATGAGCGAGCAGATGGTGACGGCCAGCAGAGCGGCCCCGGCATAGTCGATCCGTGCCTTGGTGCGGATCCTGGGCAGCCGCAGCATCAGCTGGAGCCAGACCAGGACGATCAGGCCGATCGGCAGGTTGATGTAGAAGCTCCAGCGCCAGCCGAGATGGCCGGTGAGGAACCCTCCGAGCAGCGGCCCGCCCACGGTGCCCACCGCCATGATGACCGCCGACATGCCCTGGTATGTGCCGCGTTCGCGCGGCGAGACCAGCGCGCCGATGAGCGCGAACGCGCCGACCGCGAGCCCTCCGGCCCCCAAGCCCTGCAGGGCCCGGAAGGCGATCAGCTGGTTCATGCTCTGCGCCGCGCCGGACAGGCCGGAGCCGAACAGGAAGACCACGATCGACGTGAGGAAGGTGCCCTTGCGGCCGTAGAGGTCGCCGAGCTTGCCCCAGACGGGGGTGGAGGCCGCGGTGGCGAGTGTGTAGGCGGTGACCACCCACGACAGATGGCTCAGGCCGCCGAGTTCACCGACGATCGTCGGCATCGCGGTGCCGACGATCATGTTGTCGAGCATGCCGAGCAGCATCGCGAGCATGACGCCGAGCATCGCCAGACGTATCCGCCGCGATGTATCGACCGGGTCGTCGGCCGAAGTGTCGTGGGCGGACGAGGAGGGGGCTGAAGTGATGCTTTCCGGCATGGCGCATCAGTCCTTGCGGAGGGGAGGTTCAGGGGAATGGGGCGGGGCCCGGGGCCTTCTCGCCGCTTCCAGAGAAACACAGCCGATCCATAAGTGCAACCGTTCTACTTTTGCAGCCGATATACCGGGCAGGTAGAGTGGGGGGCATGACCGAGACGATGGGGCGCCGCGAGCGCAAGAAGGCGCAGACCCGCCAGGCCCTGGCGGATGCCGCGCTGCGGCTGTTCCTGGAGCGCGGCTACGACAACGTCGGCGTCCGCGAGGTGGCGGAAGCGGCGGATGTCTCGCTGGCCACGCTGTTCAAGCACTTCGCCGGCAAAGAGGCCCTGGTCTTCGACGAGGACGAGGGCCGGGAAGCCGCGCTCGTCGCCGCCGTACGGGACCGTGCCGCGGGCCAGTCGGTCATCCACGCCCTGCGCGACCACCTGATGCAGACGTACGCGTCCCGGCCCGGCGACGACCCGGGGTTCGCCGCCTACAAGGAACTGGTGGAGTCGACGCCCGCTCTGCGGGAGGCCTCCGACCGCATGTGGCGGCGGCATGAGAGCGCCCTGACGGCCGCCATCGCCGAAGCGACCGGCGCCCCCGAGGACGACATCGCCTCCGCGGCCCTGGCCCGCTTCGCGCTGGAGACCCTCGGCCTGCTCCGTGGCCGCGACGACCCGCCGCGGATGCTGGGCGAGGTGTTCGCCCTGCTGGAGAACGGCTGGGGTCACGGGCCGGCCGGCGAGGCATCCGCCACGGGGCGGTGACGCAACCGGGGTCAAGGCGTTGTGCAATCACCGATTCGGGTGGCCGCACCCCCAGGGGTGGATCGAACGAAAGATCACAACGGTGAAGCGCGGTACGACGGGCCCCGCACCCGCACATAGAACATTCATGCGGCCACTCGCCCCCGCTTCACCGTTACGCATGACCAACCGCGCCGGTTTCCCGAGCACCAGTCCGTACTGATGCCACCGGAGGACCTCCATGGGAACCCAGCCCAACATCGTCGGCGTACACCTCGTGTTCGAACAGGCCGGGCAGGTACTCCTCCAACGGCGCTCCCCCGACGCCCGGTTCGCACCCGGTACGTGGCACGTTCCCGCCGGACACCTGGAGAGGGAGTCGGCCGCGGAGTGCGCGGTACGGGAGTGCGACGAGGAGCTCGGTGTGACCATCGAGCCCCAGGACCTCCGCCTCGTCCACGTACTCCACTACCGCAACACGATCGGCAGCACCCCGCGCATGCAACTGTTCTTCCGTGTCCTGCGCTACCGGGGCACCCCGAAGATCTGCGAGCCGGACCGCTGCACCGCGTTGGGCTGGCACCCGTACTCGGCGCTGCCCTCCCCCCTCGTCGACTACACCGCCGTCGCCCTCACCGCCATCGCGGTCGGCCGGTCCTACACCGCGATGGGGTGGGGCGCATGACCGCCACGGACCCGGTCGCGCGAGCGTGCGCCTGCAATCGGGCACACGTTGCTGACCCCGCCCCTCATCCGCACCAGCGTCCCCAGGGGCTGCGGCATGCCCTTGTGCGGGTGACCGGCACCGGCCACCCTGGCCGGATGGCCATCACACCGCGCTTAAGACGGCGCTGCGGCGCCGTGATCGCGCTCGCCGCAGCGCTCGTACTCGTCGGGACCACGGAGGCATCCGCTGCCGGGCCGCCGGAAGGCGTCGTTCAGTACGCCCACGCGCCGGGGGCCGTCGCCGACAGCTACCTCGTCGTCCTCAACCCCTCCCGCGCCGCCTCGCGTACGCCGGGGGGCCGGGCCGTCGTCGAGCGGTACGGCGGCAGGATCCGCCGCACGTACGACGCCGCACTCAACGGCTACTCGGCCCATCTGTCGGAGCGTCAGGCCCGGCGCCTCGCCGCCGATCCGGCGGTCGCCGAGGTGGCGCAGAACCGGACGCTGAGGCTCGATGCCACCCAGCCGGATCCCCCCTCCTGGGGCCTGGCCCGCCTCGACCAGCGGCGTCTGCCGATGGCCGGGGGCTACACGTACCCGGATTCGGCCGGGCAGGGGGTGACCGCGTATGTCATCGACACCGGTGTGAACATCACCCATGAGGACTTCGGCGGCCGTGCCTCCTACGGCTACGACGCCATCGACGACGACATGACCGCGCAGGACGACCACGGCCACGGCACACACGTCGCCGGTACGGTCGCGGGCACCACCTACGGGGTGGCGAAGAAGGCGAGGGTCGTCGCGGTGCGGGTGCTCGACTACACGGGCGAGGGCACCACCGAGCAGGTGGTGGCGGGCATCGACTGGGTGACCCGCAACGCGGTGAAGCCGGCCGTGGCGAACATGAGCCTGGGCGGGGACCCGGACGACGTCCTGGACGCCGCCGTCCGTAACTCCATCGCCTCCGGCATCACCTACGCCGTCGCCGCGGGAAACCAGGACATCGACGCGGCGGGCCACTCCCCCGCCCGCGTCCAGACCGCGCTGACGGTCGGGGCGGTCGGCGACCAGGACCACCGTGCCTCCTACTCCAACTACGGGCCGCTGGTGGACCTGTTCGCTCCGGGAGACTCCATCACCTCCGCCGCGTACTGGTCCGACGACTGGTACACGACCATGTCCGGCACCTCGATGGCCACGCCGCACGTCACCGGTGCGGCCGCGCTCCATCTCGCCGACCACCGCACGGCCACGCCGGCCCAGGTCGGTGCGGCACTCACCGCCTCGGCCACGACCGGATCCGTCATCGACCCGGGCGCCGGCTCGGCCAACCGGCTTCTGTACGTGGGCAGTTCACCGCAGCGTCCGCCCGGCAGCCGCTTCGCGAACACCACGGACTACCCGGTGGCCGACCTGGCGACCGTCAACTCCCCTGTGACCGTCAGCGGAGTGTCCGGCCGAGCCCCGGCGGACCTCGACGTCGAGATCGACATCAAGCACCCCGACTCCGGCGACCTGCGGATCGACGTGATCGCCCCCGACGGCACCGCGTATCCCATCAAGGACGAATGGGAGGGCTGGGCCGTCACGGACTTCACCGTGGTCTACGCGATCGACGCCTCCTCGGAGACCGCCAATGGGGTTTGGCGGCTGCGGGTGTTCGACGCCCGCGCCGGAAACACCGGCTACGTGAACTCCTGGGCGCTGCGCTTCTGAACGGGTCATCGGCGCCCCCCGCTCCGGGGAGCGCCGATGACCGGTCGCGGGGGGGGGGGGGGGGGCGGCCCCCGCCCACGAGCGCGCCCCCGCCGCTGTGGGTGGGAGGAACAACACGGCCAGCAGAGCGGGCAGAGAAAAAAACAAAAGACACCAACCCAAACAC
>NZ_JBHWUR010000006.1:0-175714 GCF_042737755.1 Streptomyces sp. NPDC059994 | reverse complement strand
ATCTCCGGCGGCCGCGGAGATCTCTCACACACACACCCCCGCGCCGGCAGACGGTGCGCCCCCCCCCCCCCCGACTGCGGTACGCCGCGCCCGCGGCGCGTGCCCGGCGGCCGGGGCCGCCCGGCGGGAGGCTGCCGCGGGGCCCCGGACCGGGGATCCTGCCCGGTCTTCCGTGCCTTCGGGCGGGGCGAGGGGCGGGGCTTGCGGGGGCGGCCCCGCCGGGGACAGCGCGTGGGGGGCCGGGTGCGGTGCCTCGTACGGCAGGGCCGGCGCCGTCTCCTCCACCGTCACCGGAAGGGGATCGTCCGGGGTCCGGAGCCGGGTCGCCCCCGGGTCGAACAGGGTCGGCAGCCGGGGGCGCAGCCGGGGGCCCGGCGCGCCGAGCAGCCGACCCACGAAGTCACTCATGCGGTCGCCGCCTCCAGGTAGTACTGCCGTCGGGCCGGGCTCACCCCGAGGACCTCGGCCTCCGTCCACCCGTACGCGCGGGCGAGCACGTGCACCTCGTGGAGCAGTCGGCGGGCGTAGGCCTCGACCTCGGCCCACAGGTATCCGGCGAGGTCGAAGGGCGCCGTCCAGCTGTGGCGGCAGTACGGGCAGGTGAGCGCTACCGCGGTGTCGGCCCCCGGGTCGAGGGCGCTCAGCCGCTCGGCCACCGCTTCGAGGACCGCATCGCTCGGCCCTTCGGGGGCCGGCGGTACGGCGCCCAGTACGCACCGGCCCAGCAGGGCCCGCCGCGCCCCGGGCTCGTCGGGGTCCACGGCCAGCAGGTCTCCCCCGGTCAGGGCGCGATAGGTCACCTCGTGCCCGTCGACGCGGACTCGACCGGTGGCGGGCGCCCTGCCGGGCGGGGCGGTGCGGTCGCCGGGCGGGCGCAGCTCGGCGGTGGTGAGGGTGACGTCGAGCTGCTCGTCGCAGTGCGGGCAGTCGGCGGCGCAGGGCAGCGCCGGACCGAAGCAGCGTTCGCGCAGGTCGAGCAGGAGGGCGTTGAGGGCGGCCAGGGTATGTTCGGTCACGGGCCGCGTGCCCGCCCACGGGTCCGGCTGCCCGGTCCCGTCCGGTCCCGGCCCGGGGAGGCCCGCCCCGGTCGGCCCGAACAGCGCCGCCGCGGCGAGCAGCAGGGCGCGGGCCGGCGGTGCCTGTCCGCTGCCCGTCTCCCAGATGTCCAGGAGCCGGGCCTCGGTCAGTTCGGCCGTCACCGGGTCAGCCCGAGGCCGTGTCACTGAACTGCGGCAGCTGCGGCGGCTCGGTCCGCTCACGCACCCAGCCGTGGTGTTCGAGCTTGATGTGCTCGAACGCGACCGCGTTGGCGTTGGCGTCGAGGTCCGGCAGCGCCTGGTACTCCGAGACCCAGCAGTCGTGGACCGAGTACGAGAGCACCTTCTGGCCGCCCTCGTCGAACACGTCGATGATGAGGTCCCGCCGGAAGTCCTTCAGCGAGGTCTCCAGCGATCCGGTCGCGTTGCGGAAGCTCCAGACGCGGTTGGCCCACTCCTCGAACACGGTGTCGGTGGTGCAGCCCCGCTCCAGGGTGACGGGCTCGTACTCGGTGCGGCCCGGGAGCTTGTGGCTGGTGCCGGGGCTGCCGCCGTCGCGGTGTTTGATCACCTCGGTGGTCCGCTTGAGGCCGCCGACCTTGCTGACCCCGGCGATGTACTCGGTGGACCCGCCGAACTTCACCCGGAACCGGAAGTTCTTGAAGGGGTCCCTGCGCGTGATGTCGGGCATCGGACGTCCTCCTGCTAGGTCTGGATCTGGCCGGCGAGCTGCTCGATGTGGATGATCACGAATTCGGCGGGCTTCAGCGGCGCGAAGCCGACCTGGATGTTGACGATGCCCCGGTCGATGTCGTTCTGCGGGTTGTTCTCCCGGTCGCACTTGACGAGGTACGCCTCTTCAGGGGTGCGGCCCTGGAACGCCCCTTCGCGGAAGAGGGAGTTCATGAACGCGCCGACGTTCAGCCGGATCGACGACCACAGGGGTTCGTCGTTGGGCTCGAACACCACCCACTGGGTGCCGCGGAACAGGCTCTCCTCCACGAAGAGCGCCAAGCGGCGGACGGGCAGGTACTTCCACTCGTCGGCGAGCCGGTCCGCACCGCGCAGGGTACGCGCGCCCCAGGCCACCGGACCCGCCAGGGGGAGCTGGCGCAGGCAGTTGACGCCGAGCGGGTTCAGCCGCCCGTTCTCCCGGTCGGTGAGCACCATGGCGAGCCCGGTGACCCCGGCGAGCGAGGCATCCGTCCCGGCCGCGGCCTTCCAGACCCCGCGCTGGGCGTCGGTACGGGCGAGCACGCCGGCCATGACGCCGCAGGGCGGGAAGGACTTGGTCTCGCCGTCCAGGGGGTCGGGGGCCAGGACTTCGGGGAAGTAGAGGGCGGCGTTCTTGGCGGGGTCGCCGGTGAGCACGGGGCTGTTGAGTGCCAGCTTCGCGACCTCGGCGGCGGTCTTCTCCCCCGTCCACCCGCCCGGCGGATCGACGAGCAGGATCGCGCGCCGCTCGACGCACAGTTGCAGGGCGGCGTCCAGGACGGTCTTCTCTTGGGCATCCGGCAGGCACAGCAGGTTGAAGATGTCCGTCTTGAGGAGCGCGTGGATGCCGGTCTGTTCGTCTGCGCTGCCCAGGTAGTGCTCCGCGGCAGGAACCCCGTCGGAGGCCGCTCCCGTCTGTTGGGGCTCCTCGAAGGTGACGACCAGGTCCTGCTCGCCGTCCCGCCCGTTCCTGTTGCCGCGGCGCCTGTTGCCGCCGCCGTTCCCCGCGTCCCCTTCCTCGCCCGCGTCCCCTTCCTCACCCTCGCCCTCACCCTCGCCCGCGCCCTCGCCCTCGGCTTCTTCGTGCGCCTCCTCGGGCTTGTCCGCACCGTCGTCGGCCTTCGCCGGCACCTTGCGCGGGCCTGCCAGGAGATCGTCGGACGAGCCCTCCGGGGTGCCATGCGCGAGCGGTCGCCCACTTCCGGTCTCTTCAACTGCCACCAGCCGCGACCCGCTGAGCACCCTCGTCAGGCTGCGGGGGCTGTCCGCCTTGAAGCTGACGTTGGTGTAGTTCTCCTGCACACCCGTCTCGGCGTCCCGGACGGTCAGGTTGTACAAGTCCTTTTCGTCATCGGGGATGTTGTCGTGGTCGACGCGGACCCGAAGATTTCGGGCCCAGACTCCCGGAGTCGCGGCCCTGAGCCGGGCGCGGTCGTCGGTACCGGCGGGCTTCAGGCCGATCGGGACCGTCACCGGTTCAGGGTTGGGGACGACCAACCGTACGATCTCCGCGTCGGTGCCGCCGTTCAGGAAGAACTGATAGACGGCGTGGCCCATCTTCGTATCTTTGTCGAGCCCACCGAACTGGGCTTCGTAATCGGCCCAGCCGGTGATGTGCACGGGCTCGTTGTCCGGCCCCCGCGGGGCCGGCCCGACGAACGCGGCCACCGATGTCGGAACGCCGGTGATGGTTCGTACCCGGCTCTTCACTTCATGGATGTAGACGCCGGGGAACGAGACGTTCACAGGCATGGGCAGCCCTCTCTCCAGCTGTCGACGCGGAGTTCCGGGACGGAAACGTCGGGCGCCAGCACCGTAGGCACACGCAGCGGCCCGTGCCGGTCAGCCGCTCCGCCGACCCCCGTTTGCCCGCCCCGTATGGCGTACGACGCGCCGGAGGCACCTACGGCAGAGCGTGCGGTCCCAGTCGCACCGCGCGACCGACGCGTGCACGAGTAGCCCCCTTGCCTCGGCGAGGAACTTCAGATGTACGAGACCACCATGCCCGCGGCCCCACCGGCAGACGGCTGCACGCCACCCGAAACCCCTGCCTGGAGCGAGGTGAGTGCGGACCCCCTGCACACCTTGCTGGACACGGTGGCCACCTGCCGCCCGCTCGACCAGGTCACCACACTGCCGATACCGCTGCCCACCACGCCGCCCAAGGCGCGGCGCGGCCGAGTACAGCCAGCCGAGGCGGACGATCACGCGCCTGCGGTCCTTGCAAGCCCAGCCCAGCCCCCGCCCCCGCCACACCGAGATCGGCCGGCCACCGAGGAGCTGATCCAGGCCGTACGGGGCCGGGCCACCCCATGGGCGCGGCTTCCGAAAGATCACCGGCCCAGATAGTCGCCCCCTTGCCATCGGGGCTGCACCTCCCCTTCGATGGGCAGCCCCGCGCTGGGTTGCGAAGCGGGGCGCCTGAAGAGGCGGTGGGAAGAGGTGCTCGACTGTTCGTCTCAAGGGCCCCCGCAGAACCAAGGAGCCTCGCATCGGCGTGGGCCACGGTGTCGGGGCTGGAACCCTGGCGTCTCTGCGCGGGTCCGCTCCCCTGCTGATCACGATGCGGCAGGATACGGAGAACCTGAGACGCGGGGGGGGTAGGCCGAGCGCTGAGTGGGACCGGCCGCGCCCGGTACGGCAGCAGGGCCCCGGTACGGCAGCAGAGCCCGGACCGCGCGTCGCGGTCCGGGCCCTGCCCGTGCGGTGCCGCCCTGCGGCGGCGGTGCGTCAGCTCTGTGCGGTGTCGTCGCCCGCCTGCCCGGCGCCCTCAGCTGCGCCTGCCTTCTCGCGCATCTTGCGCACCAGCTCCGCCTTCTGGTCGGCTGCACCCTGGCGGTCGAGGTTGCGGTGCGGACCGTTGTTCTGCCGTTCGGCGCGGGACAGCTTCTTGCGCTGGCCGCCGCCCATGCCCACGGGGTTGTTGATGTTCTTGCTCACGGTCACGGGTTCTCCCGGTAATGTTGTGAAGTGATCTACGGGTTCATCGGTGGAGGACGGGCGGCGACGTCGATGGACGTCAGCGGGAGCCCATCACGCTCTCACTCGTAAATCGGTGTCTGGAAGAACATGACAAAGACCTTACCCGGTTCCGTCGGCCCCGCGCACCAACCTTTTCGCCGCCCAGGCATCGGCCGGGCCTTCGACGAGCGCCGGGTCAGCCGTTTCCTCCCGTGAATCTCAGCACCGCCAGCACCCTCCGGTGGTCGCCGCACGCCCGGGGCAGGTCCAGATCCGCGTTACTGGGCCGCCGCGGGCGTTGTCAGTGGTCGCGAGCGCACTGGCGGCATGGGAGATCATCTCACTTGCGCCCCGCCGTCACGGGACAACCTTCACCGGTCTCCACTACCGCCCTCCACGCGAAGTCCACACCGGGCATCAGAAGTTGTGCCCTGCCGCGTGAATTCAACGGCAGACACCTGTCCGGCAAACGCGAGGCCCCTCAATCCTGGACGCACGGCGGGCGACGGCCGTTGCGGCGGAGGGGGCAGCGATGCCGTCGCTGAGATGCGGGCCGCGCTTGGTGTGGTGGGCGGGCCCGCTCTGGAGGTACTTGAGGACCGCTCCTTGCGGTACGTCCTGGCGAGGGTGCCACCTGGGCTGCGGGGCGAGGCAGCCGTGTGGGGGTGGGATGACGCGGAGGTACGCGGCCGTCTCGCCTCCCAACGCGGCGGAGCTGGTGAGACGGCGCTGGAGAAGGAGACGGGCCCCGCCGCCGGACGATTTTGGCCAAAGCACCTTGAAGTGCGGGCAGTTGCTGGGTTCGCCAGTGGTGTTGTCAGTGCGCTCGGTTAGAGTCCGGCATCTGGCGTCGTCGCCACAGGGGACACACAGACAACAAGGGGTGGGATGTCCGTGAGGAATCAGTTGACAGCGGCGGCGGGGATATCCGTCGTGCTCGTCCTGGCGGGTGTGACGGGGTGCTCGGCTCAGCAGGCAAAAGACACCGCCACGTCGGCGGCTGATGCGGCCGCGCAGGCCAACAAGGCGGTCATGGCCGCGTTCGCACGCACCAGCGACAAGGCGCAAGGGTTCACCTCCGCCGAGGTGACGATGACTGTCTCCGGCAAGGACCAGACCAAGCCCCTCACGATGACCGGCACGTACACGTGGGGGCGCGAGCACTCCTATGACGCCCTCGTGAACACCGACAGCATGGGCATGGGCAAGCTCACCTCCCGCAAGACGATGCGGATGCTGAACACGCACGGAGCGTACTTTTACCAGATCGACCCGCAGCCCACCGGCCCCTTCAAGGGCAAGCACTGGATGAAGGTCGACGCCAGCGCGATACTCGGCGACAAGGGCGCCGCCGGACTTCGCAGCGCGGACGCCGACCCCACCGCAGGTCTGAAATCCCTGAAGTACGCCTCGGATGCCACCGACTTGGGCACCGAGACAGTGCAGGGCAAGCAGGCCCGTCACTACAGGGCCGTCATCGAAGCGGACCGCCTGGGCGCCGCCGGGAACGCGCTCACGGGCAAAGACGGAGCCCCCAGCGCTCTCAACGACTTCACCGGCACGGTCCATGAGGTCACGCTGGGGGTGTGGGTCGATCCCCGCACCGACCTGCCCGTCCGGTGGGAGCAGACGATGGGCGCGGCCAAGGTCACGATGGAATTCGGCGCGTTCGGCCACGCCACCACAGTCACCGTCCCGTCCGCCTCCGACACCGCCGACATCACCCAGGCCGTCAAGGACGAGCAGGCGAAGCGCACGGGTTGACCGGCCCGGCCCCCGGCCATGGGGGCTCGGCCCACGCCGCGCAGCGCGAGAACCCGGTCTACACGAATGTGCTCGCGCGGGTCGGCCGGGCCGCCGAGGCGGGCGGGTGACAGCACTGGTAGAGCGTCACTCGCCGCTCTCCGGGCGAGGTGGCGCCACCCGCTCGGCTTCGATGGTCGCGGTGCGGCCGGTGGCAGCGAGGAGGGCGAGCAGTGCGAGGACGGCCAGCAGAATGATGACCAGCAGCAGGATGGTCAGAACTGTCGGATGGTTCCAGAGCGCGAAGACCAGGGCCACGATCAGCACGGCGGCCAGGGCGATCCACCGGCGGTGGGACTGGGCCCAGGTACCCGCCCGGCCGGTGCGGACCTGGTGGGCGTATGCCCACTGAGCCGCGGAGCCCGCGGCGCGCTCGGATGTGCCCCGGACAGCGCGAGGCAGCCTCCCTGGGCCGATCAGGTAGGCGCCCAGCGCGATGACCACACCGAGCACGATCGCCGTGCGCAGGCTGACCCTCAGGAAGCGCAGCAGCGTGTCGAACACGGCTGCCGCGGCGGCCTCCGACTGGACCTGGGGTGGGAGATGATCCAGGTAGTAGTGGCGGGCGATGACCAGGGCGATGGCCACGATCAGGCATGCGAAGGCCGCGCCGAGAGCCGTACGGGCCAGGGCCCGGCGGCGCCGGTGTGCCAGCAGCACACCTGCCGCGCCGATCACCACGACGAGTACGGGAAACCAGTTCCCGATGAGGTCCAGCAGGTGGGCGCCCTTGCGGATCTTCTCCAGCTGGTCGGACTGGAAGAGCACCATCTGCTTGTCGACCTCGGGGATCTTGGAGGCCGCGGAGAGCCCGGCGTCGACAAGTGCCTGTTTGACCTGGTCGACGGCTTCGCCGACGTCGAGGGTGACCGTCCCACCGTCCACGCCCACGGCGCCACGGCCCTCGCCGGTGAGCGCGTGCACGACGGTGGTGTGGGCGGCCCGGTTGGCGTTCGTCCAGATCCGCTCGAAGCGGTCGCTGCGCACGAAACGGGTGGCCACCTTCTCGACCGTGCCGTTGACCGCGGAGTCGAGTTGCGGGCCCAGCCCCTTCAGGGACTGCGCGGCACGAGGCGGCAGCCCCTGTGATTGCAGCCAGGCGGCGATGTCCGCGGCGGCCTGGTTGCCGTCCACCTTCACGTCGGCGGCATGCGTGATGCGCTTGACCGCCGCGTCCTCGATCGCCGGATCCGAGGCCAGCGGCGAGACCGTTGCCACGTAGCGGTCGGTGTCGAGAGCGATGTCGTGCACCCAGACCGTGAGCAGTGCGACCGGCACCAGGATGCAGGTGAGGACGATGAGCACTGCCGAGGCGGTGTTCCGCGCGATCCGCAGGGCCCCCGAGCCGTGCTTGGGCTCACTGACCGCCGAGTCACCCGCGCCGCCCCCCGGGGCGGCATCGGGCTCGGACGGCTCGTGCGGGCTGGTCATGGGGGCTCCAGGGTCCTGGGGGATTACCTGCCTCCATTTCCGCCGCTTTATGCTGAGACGGCCCGCCCAGGTGGGCCGTACGGGCGAGTGGCGGTCAATCACCCGGGCCCGTGGTCCTGCGCTGCGCGACGGGGTCCTTGCCGATGCAGGCCGCGTGCGCGGGCACGGCCCTTATGGGCGCTGTGCGCCTTTCCCCGCCCCTCGGGGCGGGGCAGCGAGGACGGCTTGTTCCGGCCGTCCCGTGGCTACGGCTCCGCCGAACGGGGCTGGGTCTCCGGGATCCGTGAGGTGAAGAACATCGCGAGGAGCGCGGTGAAGGCGAGGATCGCGAGCGCGGCACGCAGACCGTCGATCCTGGCGTCGGCGTTCGCGTCAAGTGCCGCCTGAGTCACCTCCGTGCTCGTGCCCGCCTTGTCGAGGGCGGACTTGAGCTGGTCGTCCGACAGGAACGGGGCGCCGCTTTGGAGTTCGGCAGTCGCCTGGATCTTGACCTCGGCGGGGACCGCCGGATTCCGCTCGACGCTGGCGAGGAAGGAAGTCGTCAGCGTGGCGATCATGATCGAACCGGCGAGTGCCGTACCGATCGAGGCCCCGAGGTTGGTGACGGCGTTCTGGACGCCGCCGACCTCTGCGCTCTGTGCTTCAGGCACCGCGGACACGGTGACCGAACCGAGCTGGGACGCCAGTGCGCCCATGCCGAGCCCGATCAAGAGGAGGGGGATGGTGACGATTTCCGCGCCGGCTTCCGCGTCGAGCGCGGCCATCAGGACCACCGCGCCGACGAGCAACGCGAGGATCCCGAGCCGCACCACCCGCCGCGGCGAGACATCGGGGAGGAAGCGGGGGATCAGGACGGCGGCCGCCAGCAGCGTCACCGAGAGCGGCAGGATGCGGGCGCCGGTCGTGAGCGCGGACAGGCCCAGGGCGACCGACAGATAGAGCGGTACGACGAAGAACACGCCCATCTGAACGAGGTACTGGAAGAAGAACATCGTCAGCCCGCCGGTGAGCTGCTTGTTGTGCAGCATGCCCGGGTCGACGAGCGGCTCCCTGCGCTGCTCCACCATGCGGGCCTCCCAGCGGAGGAAGAGCCAGACCAGCAGCAGCCCAGCCAGCATCAGCCACACGACCAGCGAGACCCCGAGCCACGAGGGCGCGTCGGACTTGGGCTGGAACCAGCCCCATTCGTCCGAGCGGAGTACGCCGTAGACGAAGATCCCGAGCCCGAGCGCGGACAGTACGGCGCCTGGGAGATCGATGCGAGGGCGTTCACCGATCGGCGCGTCAGCGGTGCGGCCGGCAAGCACCAGGATGCCGAGCACCATCACGACCTCACCGGCGAAGATCCACCGCCAGGAGAAGTAGGTCGTGGCAACACCCCCGATGAGCGGCCCGACCGCGATCGCCGCGGCCCCTGCGGCCGCGACGAGGCCGTAAGCGGCGGGACGGCGTTCAGCGGCGAAGTTGCTCGCCACCAGCGCCACGATCGCGGGCAGGATGAGTGCCGCCCCGATCCCCTCAAGGAACGACCAGCCGAGCAGCAGCACGGGCAGGTTCGGCGCGAGCGCGGTGGTGAGTGAGCCGCAGCCGTAGATGACGCAGCCGATCATGAACGCGCGTTTACGGCCGATCAGTGCCCCGACCTTGCCGCCGGGGATCATGAACATCGCCATCACGAGGGTGTAGGCCGTGATGGCGCCCTGGACACCCGTCACTGTCGTACCCACGTCGTCGGCCACCGTCGCGATCGAGACGTTCATGACCGAGCTGTCGAGCGCCATCAGGAACTGACCGGCCGCGAGTGTCAGCAGGACGATTCGCCCCGTTGCCGAGCTCTCAGCAGTGCTTGTCCTGGGTGCCATGGGCGAATCGTCCCAGCTGCCCCGGAGGGTGATCCGCGACCCGCCGCGGAGGTCAACCGATTGGCGGGCCGAGGCTGGCGGAGTCACTTCGGGCGGGAGTCGTCATGGCGCGAGAGGGGCGCAAGGGGCAGCCTCAAACGCTGGCAGATGTGCGTGTCGTCGTCCGCACTCGGGCAGAGTTCGAACGCTCACCACCGCATCGGCTGCCTTTACCCTTTACCCGACCTTCAGACCCGCCTCACCTTCGGTGTGCGGCCGAACCCGCGACCGAGTACGAAAGCCGCAACCCGAGCGAGGCCGCCCTGACCCGGGCAGGCTTCGACTGCCCGGAGGGCGTCACCACGCGGTGGCAATTCCGCGGTGCACAGCCCAGCCCCATCGAGCGGACGAGGCCTGGCATGCCGAGCGCCTCACCAAGAGCACGTGGCACCGCCGCTCGACCACGCTCGACTCCGCCGGCACGACCCCGGCCGCCCCGCGCACACGCCTCTCCCGGGTCAGGCCGCCTGCAACTCCTCCGCGGGAAGTCGGCCTGCGCGCACCGCGTCGACCAGGGCCTGGTGGTCACGCTCGTTCTGGTCGGCGTAGGACTCCGCGAATGCGGCGAGTGCTCGGTCGAACGAGTCGCCGCTCCCCAGGTACGCGGCGATCGCGATGCGGTCGCCGGACCGCGCGTGCGCACGAGACAGGGTGACCCCGCACAGTTCGCCGAACGCCTGCATGTCCTTCGGCTGCATCCTCTCCGGCATGGCGATGCCCTTCCAGTCGCGCAACTGGCGGACGTAGAAGTCGCGCTGCTCGCCGTCGAGCCCGTCCACCCGCTCCCAGCCGAGGAAGATGTCACTCGTGGCCTGCATCAACCGCTGTCCCGAGACCACTCGCTCGCCCTGGTTGGCGTACCGGCTCGCTCCGACGTAATCGGCGAGTACGGACGTGTCGGCCTCCTTGGCCTGGAGGAAGAGCGGGTCCTGGCCGTCCCGGCCGAGCAGGAGGAAGATCCAGCACCGGGTGCCGACGCTGCCGACACCGACCACCTTGCGGGCGACGTCCGCCAGTCGGTAGTCCTCCAGGAGCGTGCGCCGGTCGGAAGCGAGAGTGCTGCCGTACCGCTCGATCAGGCCGCGGAACTGGCGCTCCAGAGCGCTGCGCTCGACGTCCGGCAGCAGGTGGCCGGCCGGGATGAGCAGCGGGGGATCCGCCACGATCCTGGGCCGGCCGTCCACCGTCTCGGTGAGCTTGTCGAAAGCCTGCAGGCTGTCGCGGGTACGGGCCTTCGCCATGGCACGGACCAGCCTCTTCCGACCGCTCTTCGTTCCGCGGAGTCGGCCTGCGGCCAGGGACTCAAGGAGGTCCGCGTCGATCTTCGCGTACCAGACGTCGAGGTTGCCCGTCTTTGCGAAGCGGAGCATCGCCTCGCGGTACGCACGGACCGTGGCGCTCACGATGCGGGCACGCTCGGCGTCGTCGAAGCCGTTCGCCCTGCCCGCGATGACGAGACTCGCCGAGAGCCGTTTGACGTCCCATTCCCAGGGGCCCGGCAGCGTCTCGTCGAAGTCGTTGATGTCGAACATCAACTGTCGCTCCGGCGAGGCGAGCAGACGAAAGTTCAGCATGTGCGCGTCCCCGCACAGCTGGGCCGTGAATCCCGAGGTCGGGCTGTCGGCCAGGTCGGACGCCATGATTGCGGCGGCTCCCCGGTAGAAGCGGAACGGGGACTCCATCATCCGGCCGTAGCGGATCGGGACGAGTTCGGGCACCCGTGCAGCGGACTGCGCCTCCAGGATCGCCAGCGGGTCCGGCCGGCCGGGAGACGGCTTGTACACGGCGTGGCCCGACCGCGGTGAGCGGCGCCGTGCCTCCTTGCCGAAAGCCCCGCGTTCCTCGGGCGTGGCGTCGGGTACCGCGCGCATCACCGTGATCGCCTTCTGGGTCATCGCAAAGCCCTCCTGCCTGGTCCTGCGGCCGTTGGGACGCCCGGCAGAGGGCACGTCGGACAAGAGGGCTCCGTGACCTTCTCCGATGCCGGCCGCGCGGATCATCGATGCCGGATGGGCGTACGCTCTCAGCCCTGAGACTCGATCTTGGTATCGGCGACGACGACGGCGATGCCGAATGCCGAGTGCCGAGTGCCGCGGCGATGTTGCCCGCTGTCATGACGCGGGCGGTGCCCACGATGGGCGCGCTGTCGCCAGGACGTCCTGTGGCTGGTCGGCGGTCAGGCCGCTCTTCAGGGCGGGTCGATATGGGCCACGTAGGAGATCGGCGGAGCATCCGAGGCGGCGGGCGCCGCGATGCGCGTGAGTTCGAGCATGTCCGGGGCCGGCCCGCATCGCTCGATCGAGTCGACCGTCATGGCGGCGAGGGTGTCCAGGACAGGGGTTTCCGATGCAGTGGACATGTCGCAGCCCTCCTGGCGAGTTTCCGGGCCCGAGGGATATATCAGCCGGAGAGAACCGACTTCCGCGAGGCTGAGGCTCCCCCCAACCCTAAACCCCTTCCCGGCCTCGCGCATGGGGGCGCCTGGTTCGCCGCGCCATGGGGACAGGCGGGTAGTCCGGCGAGGGTCCGGGCTGCATGAAGACCCAGTCAGCCGGGTTGACGTGTCCGTGGACCTCTCCGGCGGATCCGGCTCGTTTCAGCGTCGGCGGCGCGAGTTGCCATGCCCTTCCCGGCACTCACTTCGTCCGCGCCGACCTGCAGGAAACGCCGGATGGGATGCCATCCGCAGATACGAGAGCCCGGTTGCCGTGATCGGTCACGTGGTTGCCGTATGCGCGACGAAATCGCTCTGCCCTGCACATATGGGCCCTGGACTTCTCATCAAGCAACCCCGCTCAGGCACCCCGAGATGCGGAGTGATCCCGCTGGGACGAGATTGGAAGTAGCCCGACAGGCCGAACGCGAACGCGCGGTTGTGCGGGGCCGTCCGACACGAAGGAGCCGACGATGACCAGTCATATGAGTGACGCCCACTCGGGTGCGGCGGTGCGGAGTTCGGAAAGAACCGGCATGGGCAGCGGCTGGCTGGTGTTCGCCGCCGTCCTGATGATCTTCGGCGGCCTGATGATGATCTTCACGGGCATCGCCGCCATCGCCAATGACGACGTGTTCGTCAACACGCGCAACTATGTGTACAAGTTCGATCTCACCGGATGGGGCTGGATCCATCTGCTCGTGGGCATCCTCGTCACTCTCGCAGGTGCCGCCTTGTTCAAGGGCGCCACCTGGGCCAGGGTCGTCGGCGTGGGGCTGGCCGGCCTGGCCATGCTCGCAAACTTCCTGTGGATCCCCTACGCGCCGTTCTGGGCCATCGTTCTGATCGCGATCAACGTCTTCGTGATCAGGGCACTGTGCACCGCTCCCAGTCCATCGGAGCGGTGAACCAGGGCATGGCCCCAAGGTGCGGGCCGACACCCAGGCCGCATCCGGATCGGAGACACCCATGAACGACCTCACGTTGAGCAGAAGCGCTCGCTGTCACACCGTCGAGGTCGTGGTGGGTGAAGGAGCTGACGACCGTCACCGTCTGGCGGGCGCGGGTGATGGCGACGTGCTGAAGAACTCTTGGAGTTCGGGCCGTCTTGCAGGGCGTGGCGCAGGGCGAGGGTGATGCGGTCGGCGTGGCGCCGGCCCAAGGTGATGACGCCGAGGCTGAGGTGAGGGGTGTGGGTGGCGTGGTCGGGGGCCAGCTTCTGAGCCGGACCGGACCACCGTGCGGTGACAGAGGTCCGTGCGGTCGCGGAGAAGCGGCTGCACGCCACGCTCACGAAGGCCGCCCGCCGCACGCGCCCAACTCCGCCCGGCGACCTGGTGGCTACGCTGAAGACGCCGCAGGACAAGCGGTACTCGCACCGTGAGCAGCTGCGCCGACCGCCGAGCGGACCACGGGCACCGCGCGATGAAGAACGCGTCGCAGCGGGTGGATGCGATCGCCGCGTTGCGGCTGGGGCGGGTGAAGCCGAACAGGGTCCCGCCAAACCGGCTGGCGCCGCTGGCCCGGTACGGGCTGGGCACGAAGGCACCGCGCCTGAGCGCGCCTCGGAACCGAAGCGCACGGCGATGGGGCCGAGATCTACGAGCCCGAGGACGGGGAACGCCATCAGCGAGGCAGCGTGACGAGCCCCATCTCGTACGCGGTGATCACGAGCTGGACCCGGTCCCGGGCGCCCAGTTTGGTGAGCAGTCGTGACACGTGCGACTTGGCGGTGGCCACGGTGATGAAGAGGTCCTCCGCGATCTCGGTGTTCGACCGGCCGCGTCCGACCAGCGCCAGCACTTCCTGTTCCCGCTCGGTGATGCCCTCGACCGGCCGGGAGGAGCGCTTCGGGGCAGCTTCGGGGCGCCGGGCGAAGTCCGCGATCAGACGGCGCGTCACGCCCGGTGCGATCAGTGCGTCGCCGGCGGCGACCACGCGGATCGCCGCGAGGATGTCGTCAAGCGCCATGTCCTTGACCACGAAGCCGCTGGCGCCGGCCCGGAGCGCGCCGTAGACGTGGTCGTCCTCGTCGAAGGTGGTCAGGATGAGGACGTGGGTCGTTGCCGGACCGGCCGTGATCAGGCGGGTGGCCTCGATCCCGTCCATGCCGGGCATCCGGATATCCATCACCACGACGTCGGGGCTGATATCCCCGACCAGTTGGACCGCCTCGGCGCCGGTGGAGGCTTCACCGACGACCTCCAGGTCGGGGTGATCGGCCATGAGTACACGCAGACCGGACCGCACCAGCGGCTGGTCGTCGGCGAGCACCACCCGGACGGTCATCGGGCCTCCACCGGAACTCTGACGGGTGCGGGCAGTGGCAGCCGCGCTGCTACCCGGAAGCCCCCCTCGGGACGCGGCCCGGCGCTCAGGTGGCCGCTGAGCAGGCCGACCCGCTCTCTCATACCCACGATGCCGAAGCCGTGGGCCGGGCTGTTCTCAGTAGCGCCGCGCCCGTCGTCGACGATCTCCACGGACAGCTCCTCGTCTTTGTAGTCGATAGCCACCTGGCAACGTCCGGTGCCCGCGTGGCGCACCACGTTGGTCAGCGCCTCCTGCACGATGCGGTAGGCGGACAGGTCGATGTCGGCCGGCACGGCACGCTGCTCCCCACTGCGGCGCACGTCGACGCGTACTCCCGCGTCCGCGGTCGCTGCCGCCAGCCGTTCGACGTCCGCCAGCCCTGGCGAGGGCCCGAGCGGTGACTGCTCCGAGGCGCTCGCGCCCCGGTCGGCCTGACGGAGCGACACCAGCGTGCGCCGAAGGCCCGACAGCGTCTCTCGGCTGGTGGCCTCGATGGCGCGCAGCGCCTCGCGCGCCTCCGCCGGCTGGGTCTGGATGACCCGGCTCCCCACACCGGCCTGAATGGCGATGATGCCGATACTGTGCGCGACCACGTCGTGCAGCTCCCGTGCGATCCGCAGCCGTTCGGCGGTCACGGCCTCGGCCACCTCCTGCGAACGCAGCGCCACCGCGTGCTCGCGGCGCTCGCGACTCATCAGACCGGCCATGCAGGACGCGGCCATCGCCAAGAGGGCGATCACCCCGTTGACAGTCAGGTTGTCCCCGTGCGCGAAGCCGCCGATCACCAGGAGTTGCACGGTGAAGGACACGGCCACGGCGACGATCGAAGGCCGCCGCACGCAGGTGGCGACGATGAAGCCCAGGACGAGGTCCACCGCCAGATACGACAGGAACTGGCCCTGATACCCCACCGACAGGTCCGCATGGACGGAGCTTGGAGTGCCCACCACCACGGCGGTGGATCCAAAGAGCGCCATCGCCAGAGCCAGCAGCGGCATCCGTCGCACCACGCCGATGAGCAGGCTCACGGCCAGCAGTGACCCGACAGCGTGGACCGAGCCCGACGCACGCGGCGCGCCTCCCACGAGCAGCCCCACGATGAGGAGGTAGGTGGCACCCCCCGCCCAGGCCACGGCCTTCGTTCTCGTCATCGGCGGTGTGCCATCTCGGGAACAGGACCGCGGTGCGCAACGCGCGCGGCCAACGTGGTGATCGTTTTGGGGTTCACGCCGAGAGACTAGCCGGTCACCGCCCGCGCGGCATCAGCCCGGGGACGTACGCCCACGGGCCAACCCGGCCGCATGATTGCCGCCCACGGCCCCATGTCCGCACGGGGGTCCGCTCGGCAGTGTGGGTGCCGTGATCGAAGTCAACGAACTCACCAAGCGCTACGGCAGCAAGACGGCCGTCGACCATCTGTCCTTCACCGTGCGGCCGGGCCAGGTCACCGGATTCCTCGGCCCCAACGGAGCCGGCAAGTCCACCACCCTGCGGATGATCCTCGGCCTGGACGCGCCCACCACCGGAGCCGCCACCGTCAGCGGCGTCCCCTTCCACCGCCACCCGCGAGGACTGCGGCACGTCGGCGCCCTCCTCGACGCCGGCCAGGTCCACGGCGGCCGCAGCGCCGCCGCCCACCTGTCCGCCCTGGCCCGCAGCAACGGCATCCCGCGGCGCCGAGTGGACGAGGTGCTGCAGGAAGTGGGGCTGGCCGATGCGGCGACCCGTCGCATCGGCGGATTCTCCCTCGGCATGAAGCAACGGCTGGGCATCGCCACCGCCCTGCTCGGCGACCCGCCCGTGCTCATGTTCGATGAGCCGATCAACGGCATGGACCCGGAGGGCGTGCTCTGGGTACGCCGCCTCTTCCGGCGCCTGGCCGCCGAGGGGCGCACGGTCTTCCTCTCCAGTCACCTGATGTCGGAGATGGAGAACACCGCCGACCAGCTGGTCGTCATCGGCCTGGGCCGCCTCATCGCCGCCGAGTCGGTACGGGACTTCGCGGCCCGCGGCACCCGTGGCAGCGTCGTGGTCGGGACACCACAGGCCGCCGAGCTGGCAGCCGTGCTGAGCGCGGCGGGTGCCTCGGTCGAGCCGGAGGGCTCGGCGGGCGCCGAGAAGCTCGCTGTGACCGGGCTCCCGGCGGACCGGATCGGAGCGCTCGCCTTCGAGAACCGTATCCGGCTGGACGAGCTGACCACCCGCACCGCCTCACTGGAGGCGGCCTTCATGGAACTCACCGCCGAGAGCGTCGAATACCAGGCAGGACAGCCCCGATGACCACACGTGCCCCCGTGTCCCCGGCCACCCCCGTCGCCGGGCCGCCCGCCCGCTTCCGCGACCTGCTCGCCTCCGAGTGGATCAAGACGCGGTCCCTGCGCTCCACCCCGTGGACGATCGTCCTGACCGTCCTGTTCGTCATCGGGTCCGCCGCCGTGGCCACGCTGTCGGACAACGCCGCGGGCTCCGGCTCCGGCCCCGCTGATTTCCTGCCCTTCGACGCCTACCCTCCGGCCGGCTCCTGGACGCTGATACTCGTCGCCGCCAGCATGGGCGCCCTCACCGTCGTCAGCGAGTACAGCAGCGGCCTGATCCGCACCACCACCGTGGCCGTCCCCGCCCGCGGCCAGCTGGTACTGGCCAAGGCAGCCGTCACCGCCGTGCTGTGGACCGCGGTCGGCACGGCCGCCTCCACCGGTTCCTTCCTGGTCTCCCAGGCCATCCTGAACGGGCACCATGCCGACGTTCCGATCACCCATCCCGGGGTGTTCCGGGCGCTGCTGGCATCCGCGCTGCTGGCCCCGGTCTGTGCCCTGGTCGGTCTGGGCCTCGGCGTTCTGCTCCGGCACGCCGCCGCAACCACGGTCACCAGCGTCTTCACCCTGCTGATGCTGCCCACCATGTTCTCGGAGGGCAACCGCTGGTCGGCGGACATCAAACACACACTGGTGTCGGCCGCCTGGAAACGCCTGGCCCAGAACTGGGAGCCGGACCCCGGATCCCTGGGCTACACCGCCACGGTCCCCGGCTCCTGGATGGTGTACGCGCTCTGGCCGCTGATCACGGTCGCACTCGCCGTGCTCGTCGTGAGGCGCCGGGACGTGTGAACGTGCCGCCATGGCGCGCAGACTGAGCCCTGGAGGCACGCTCCAACTGCCCGGCTGTCAGCCGGCAGGCGGCGTCGGAACGGTGCTCGGCGGCCTGCCGGCCCTGCGGCTTCGCCCTGCCCGGCCGTTGGCCGCCGTTGCGGCGGCGATGGTGCTGTACACCGGGCTGCCGCTCTGCGTGGCACTGGGCGCCGACCTGCCCGTACTGCTGGCGGGCCACGTCCTGGGCGGCGGCGCCTGGGCGTTCTGGTCGGTGATGTGGGCGACCAGCGTGCAGACCCACACCCCCGCCCGTGGTGCTCAACCGCGTCACGGCGTACGAGCAGGCCGGGTCGGTGTCCGGGATGGTGCTCGGCCAGATACTGGCGGGGCCGGCCACCGCGCTGGACGACCCGGGGCGGCTGCTGCTGGTGTCGGCGGCCACCTGCCTGGCGGGCTGTGTGGCACTGTTCGCGGTCCCGGCGATCCGCACCCTGGGCCGCGCCGCTCCTCGCGAGGCGGGCGAGCCGGGTACGCCGGACGGACCGTGAGCGGCCCGGGCTCCCGCCCGGCCGCGGCCCCCGCCCCGTCAGTCGGTGGGCGGGTCGTCGTGCAGCAACCGCTGGAAGAGGCGGTGGTCGCGCCAAGCACCGTTGATGTGCAGGTACTTGGGCGCGGTGCCGTACTGCTCGAACCCCGCCTTGGCGAGCACGCGCTGCGAGGCGGTGTTGTCGACCAGGGTGCCGGCCTCCACACGGTGCAGACCGAGTTCTTCGCGGGCGATGCGGCAGACCTCCTTCACCGCGGCCGTCGCCAGTCCCCTGCCCGCCCACGCCTGGTCCACCCAGTAGCCGAGGCCGCCGCTGCGGAACGGCCCGAGGGCGATACTGCCGAGGTTGACGGCCCCGACAGGCGTGCCGGTAGCCGTCTCGATCAGGACGTACGGTCGTAGTCGCCCTGCCTCACGCTCCGCGAGCAGTCCGCTGATCCTCTCGCGCTGGCCGTGCTCGGTGTAGAACTCCTCGGGCCGGTACGGCTCGAAGGGCCGCAGCGACACCCGGTTGCGGCGCAACGTCTCCGCCAGACCCGCCGCGTCCCCAGGCGAGACCTCACGCATCGCCACCCCGTTGATCATCACGCGCGCAGCATACCGATCGGGGCGCGCGGGCCGCTTCCGGGGCGCACGGGAGCGATGAGCGCCTCCCTTCGCGAGACCCCCCGTGCGGGCGGCAGTGGCGGAGAAGACCGGCGTCAACGCTGGAGCCCTACGTGATCCTGGGCACCTGCAACCCCCCGCCGGCCCACCGCGCCCTGGAGGCGACCGCGGAGACCGGGCTGCTCCTGCCCGGAGCCGGCCTGATCAGCGCGGCGGGATTGCTCATGCCCTTGTCCGGCCTCGGCCGGGTCCCCCTCGCGTCGCTCTGCGAGGCGGGCGGCGTGGCCGGGCCACCTGGACAGAACCGCTCCGCGCCTGTGCCCCGCCCGTTTCGTACGCCGGCCGCATGCGCCCCGCGCTGAGCTGGCCCCCGACCCGAGCCTGCCGCCCGGCACCACGGATCCGGGACCGGTCGCCGACGCTTCGAGCAGCGGCGGTGTGCTGGTGCTCAGCGGAACCTGCCTCTCCACGGATCCCCGACCACCGGCGACGGCCTGACCGAGGTCGTCCCGCTGGGCCCCGTTGGATCCGCGGCCCGCCCGGCCGGGCGTCAGGCGAGGTACTGGGCCTCGCCGTTGCCCAGCGACCAGTCGGCGTCGGCGTTCTCGGTCAGCACCACGAACACGTTGCGGGGTTCCGTTCCGGCGTATTCCTGGGCGAGTTCGGCGATGCGCCGGTACAGCGCCTGCTTCTGCGCGGCCGGACGGCCCTCCCGCAGGGTGATCGCCACGTAGACGATGCCGTCGTCCCGTTGCCCGCCGAGACAGGTGCCGTGCCGCAGGACGCCGCTCTGGCCGTCGTGTGCCGTCAGGATCTGGAACCGGTCCTCGTCCGGGAAGCCCATCACCTCCCCCAACGCCTCGTGCACCGCCCGCCCCGAGGCCGTCAGCCGCCCGGTGTCACGGCCCAGCACATCGATGCGTACGAGCGGCATAGATCCTCCGGATACGGGATCGACAAGATCGCAATCCTACATACCAGTAGGTACAGACTGTTGGCGGCCCAGCGCTGAGGGGCGAGCACCGGCAACAGGGCGCGCCCGTCTCCCGCGAACCGAAGTCCGCCGGAAACGGGCGCGCAGAGCCGACCTTGCGCCCGTCCGCCCGCGCAGGCGGACGGGCGAGGAGGGGTCGGCGGGCCGGCCGCGTTGAGACGGGGTCAGTAGGCCGTGGTGACCGTGACGCCACTGAACGCCGTCTGCGCGTACAAACTGACGTACCGGTATCCGGCCGTGGTGTTGGTGACGGTGATGCTCTCGGCGTTGCCGGTGTTCGTCGAGCGCGCGGTGTACGCCGAAGGGCCCGCCCAGGTGGTGGGGTTGTAGTAGAGGTTTGCGTTGCCCGTGCCTCCTGCGGTGGTGATCCGCAGCGTGACGGTGCCGGCCGGCATGTACAGGTACAGGTAGTCCAGGTCCCCCGCCTTGGCCGAGCGGCCGGAGCGGGAGCAGTTGCGGCCCAGGACGCGGCTGTCGGCGTTCGTGCAGGTCGGCAGGTTGCCGTTGAGGGTCACGGACTTGGTGCTGGTGGAGGTCAGGCCCTTGGCGTCGGTCACGGCCAGGGAGATCGTGTACGTGCCGGGCGCGGTGTAGGTCTTGGACGGGTTGGCCGCCGTGGACGTGGTGCCGTCGCCGAAGTTCCACGAGCGCGCGGTGATGGTGCTGCCGGTGTCGGTGGACCTGTCCGTGAGGTTCACCGTCAGACCGGAGACGGTCGCGTCGAAGGCGGCGATGGGCCCGTTGCCCGTACTGCCGCAGGCTCCGGCGGCGCAGGCGTCGAGCCAGGTGGTGAAGTCGGCGTCGTAGCGGGTGCCGATGCCGGTGTGGTAGACCGCGTATCCCCCGGCGTAGTCACCGGCACGGAACTTGGCCAGCATGTTCTGCACGTCGGCGGGGTGCTTCTCGATCATGTAGCGGGTGGCCAGGTAGCCCCACGGGTAGGTGCGGGTCAGGTCCGAGTTGGCGTAGGTGCTCTCCCACAGGGTGCTCAGTGCGTAGGTGTGCTGGGCCGCGTCGGCGATGGCCTCGGTGTCGGGCAGGCCGCGGTAGCTGTACGAGACGTACTCGGCGAAGCCCTCGATCCACCAGATGTCCGGTACGGCCTCTCCGGCGCCGAAGTCGCCGGCCATGTCGTAGCGTCCGTCGAGGTAGTGGGTGTACTCGTGGTTGAGGTTCCAGATGTCGCCGGGGAAGCCGTCGCCCACGCTCTTCACGTACGAGAGGAAGCGGGCCTGGTTGGCCGGGTCGGCGGGGTTGCCCTCCAGGTACTCCCCTCCGTTGTCGGTGCTGTTGCCGAAGATCCAGCCGGAGTAGGTGCGGTAGTCCTTGGGGCTGGCGAACGTCACGATCTCGATGTTCGTGTTGTGGTCGTCGGCGACGGGCCCGCTGTCCTTGACGATGCCGTGGAAGTACGCGTCCTGGCCCTGGAGGCTGGTGCAGGCCGCGGTGAGGGCCGCACTGGTCAGCGACTGGGCGCGGAAGGTGTGGGCGGCGTCGCAGCGGTAGGTGATCGGCAGCGCGGCGGCCGTGAGCCGGCCGACGAAGTCGCAGGTCCCGTAGTACGAGCACTGGGCCTTGTCGTAGGTGTCGGCCATGGCGGCGACCCCGACCCACAGGGGTGCTGTCGCGCCGGTGATGGCCGAGTCGCCGAGCAGCCCCTTGGCCAGCGGCCTGACCTTGGCCTGCAGGGCGGGGGTGTCGAGGAAGCGCGCGGTCTCGGTGCCGGCGTTGGAGTCGAGGTAGAACCAGGTGTCGTTCAGCTTGTCGCGGTGGTTGTGCGCGAACGCGCTCAGCGTGTCGATGAGGCTCGGGTCGGCGGTCACGGCCTTGAGGAAGGCGGGGTTCCAGTGGCCGCGGAAGATCGGGGTGAACACGTCGTTGACGGCGGTGTCCATGCTCCAGTACGCGTCGTAGGTGCTGTTGTAGCCGTTGAGCACCTTCTGATACGTCTTCAGATAGCGGGCCTGCTCGTCGGCGCTGTCCGTCAGGATGATGACCTCGCCCATGACGTCGCCGTTGGCGGAGCTGACGTCCATGAAGTGCGGGGACGCGAAGAAGGTGTCCAGCGCGGCCTCGGTCGCCGAGGAGAGGGCCGCACCGTACGGCCCGACGTCGGAGGCGTGGTTGAACTGCACGTAGTACCCGGCGCGCAGGAACAGCACGAGCTGCCACACATGGGTGGAGTTGTCCCCGGGGTAGGTCCGTGCCGTGTTCTGGAACGCGTTGGCGATGGTGACCATCTGCGCTTCGCGGAACGCGTTGCGGGCGTCGGTGCCGGTGAGGGCGAACAGCGTGTTGACGCAGTCCGTGGTCGATGCCTGGACGAAGGTCACGAGGGCCGATCCGCTGCGGCTGCCGAAGTCGGCCGGGGTGCAGGAGGCCGCGGTCAGGCCCTCCGTACGGCTCGGCTTCGTCGGGGCGGTGCGGGACGGGACCGGGTTCTGCGGGGGCCGGTGGGTGGTATCGATCGGGGTGCGGCGTTCGTCCGCGCGGTCGGACACCGTCGCCGCCGATCCGGTCGGCGGCGGGGCGGTGTGTGCCGTTGTCGCGGGCCGCGGGGCCGGCCCGGGGCGCTCGACCGCGGCGGCGTGGCCGGCCGGGGTGAGCACGGCTATCGACAGACACAGAGCGAGCGCGAGTATGAGCAGGCCGCCGAGACGTCGTCTTGGTCGTATTGAGGGAGTCTTCACGTGCCGCCTCCCAGCGGAGTGAAAGCCGCGCTGTCGCGCGCGGCGGTGGGGGGGGTACCGCGGGCTGCCGGGACCTCCGGGCCGCCCTGGTGCGTACGGGCGTGTCCGTGCAGGTTTCGATGACCCACGGGCCGTGCTGATCCGTTGGCTTGAACGCGACTTGCGGTGGTCGCAGCCAGAAAAATTGCACATGTCACATGGCTTGGGAAGGGAGCGCGGGTAAACCGGCAGCAATTCCCGGCAGTTGGAAGTTCTCAGCGCACCCTTGGGGCTGCCGTGACGAACGGGGCCGAGGAGGCGGCGGCAATGGGCCCCAGCTGGGCGTTCGGCTCCAGGGGGCACGGCAGCTACGGGGTAGGACGACCTGCCCTCACGCTCGCCGGGTACGCCCCATCGCAGCTGCCCTCACGGGCATCCCCCAGAGAGCGGTAAGGCCGCTTTCAGCCACATGGCTTATTTACGGCGACCCGCAGGACCAGGTCAGTGAGCCACGACCGCCACGGTGATCCAGGTGCCGTCAGAAGTGACCTGGAGTCGGTAATAGGGCGCGTCGCTCTGTCCGCAGACGTACTGGGCCGAGAGCCGGGCAGCTTCACCCAGTCGGCGTGCCGGCCGTTCGGGGATCGCGGCAGCGCGCAGTACCACGCCGGCCGCTTCGGTCGGCGCGGTCGGCGCGGTCGGCGCGGTCGGCGCGGTCGGCGCGGTCGGGGTGTCGGGGTGTCGGGGTGTCGGGAAGGCGCTGGATCTCGCAGGCGAGCGCCAGAGGCGGACCTGCGCGCTGAACGGTCGGCACGGTGGCGTCGTACGTGGTGCGGGGCAGACCCGCCACGTTGATGCTGCGTCCCATCAGAGACTCCCCTTGCGTCCATGGCCAGGACGACGGCGGAGCCGCAGGAGCAGGCCGGTTCGGCACCCCTGGCGGTCACTCGTCGATACCAGGATGCCCAGGGACCAGGGGCCCGGGAGACGCTACGTCATCCCTGGGGCCAGGGCGAGGGATTGCTCCGCCATCCGCGCACACATGCCGCAATCAGCAGGAACGACCGATAAAACTAGTACATAGATACGCCAAGTAAACATGTTGGGCCTCATACCCAATGGGGCATCGAGGTAGGGGAGCATCGTTCCCGCGCCTCTTTCCTTCCCGCGGGTCTCCCCCACCCCACGCCCTCCGCCCCGTCGCCCCAGACCTCGGTGACCCCCTCCGCTGCTCATCTGCCCGCCGCCCCCAAGGCGGCGGTCCCGCCCCACCGAGGTGGCGCCTCATGCTGCAGGACACCCCAACACCCTTCATCCGACACCTGCGTACCTACCGCATCCAGGGACACGCCGTCCTGGAACTGCGCGGCGACATCGATCTCGCCACCGCCATCGAGATCACCCCGCAACTCGACACGGCAACCACTGCACCCGAACTCCTCGCCGTCATCGACCTCACCCCCGTCACCTTCATCGACTGCTCCGGCCTGACACTCCTCTGCCGCGTCCACCAGCGCGTCACCGCCCGCCACGGGAACCTGCAACTGGTCTGCCCCCATCCGCAAACCCTGCGCCTCCTGCGCATGGCCCGGCTCACCGACACCTTCCACCCCGTTCTCACCCTCGACGAGGCCCTCCACTACCGCCCTCACAGGCGGGCAGGCCAACGAGCCACAGAACAGCAGGAGATCACTCAAGACCCCTCCCAAGGCAACCCGGACAAGGCCGCATGCCCCGAGACGCTTCCGCCTCGGATGCCCCCCGGCCCGCAGGAGACAGAACACCGGCCAGCCGCATGACAGCGTGTGCCATCGAGTTGGAGGACCTGCCGCAGCTGGCTGCGGTGCAGGTCGAGACGGTTGAGGCGGCGAGACCCACCCCAAGGTCTCAACCCGTGACTCTCTCCGGACCAGCCAGCTGCCCGCGGGTCAACAGCCCTCTGCCGTACGCCGCAGACCCGCTCAGTCCGGCCCGCGGCGCAGCATTGAGGACGAGGAATTGCCCCAAAGGCTGCCCGTAGGGCGCTGTCGGTACAGGTAGCGGGCGGTAACAACGGTTGCGGAAGGAAGTCGTGGCCGAGCGCTGATCTCTTCACTGCGGTGCATGGCTCATCGGGCTGTGCTTCAGTCGATCAGGAAGGGGACGGGCCATGCGCGCGCACGAAAAACGCCGGGGAGAAAGCCGGGAGCAAAGGGCCCGCTCCGCGCCCGGCGGCGCTCGCGCCCAGAGGTTCGGTACGCGGCCCAACGGAAGCGACCCCGGTCGAGCCGGCAGCGACGCATCGCGGCGGTCGGCGGGCTACGAGCCGGCCACGGTCAGAGAGTGAGGAGCCGCACGACCAGGACGGTCACGGTGCCCACGGTGAACACCGCCCCCAGCGCGGTGAACAGCAGGTCGACACTTCTCGTGTCCCAGCCCTCGATGGCGAACCGGTCGGGGGCTTGCGGATCGTATCGGACCATGACGTGCGCCCCCACGCCGAAGCCGTTTCCCACGGCCGCGCGGCCGAACCTGGATGCGTACTCGCAGGTGCGCCCGTCCCCAGCCGTCCAGGCCGCGACCGGGTAGCGGAACCTGGCACCGTCGTCATTGCGCACGACGTCATGGCGGACGATCCGCGCCCTGGCACTCACACCACTGCGGCGCAGCGCCTTGGCACGGCGGAGACCGTACACACCGAAGCAGAGGAAAACCGTGCCGATCGTCAGCGGAATGAGACAGAAAAACCATTCACGTTCCATGTGTTGCCCGACGCCTGAGCTGGGACATCGGTTGCAGACGGAGCGCTGTAACAATGCCCGCCGGTCCCTCCCGCACGCGGCATCCGCCCCCGCGAGCGGGGTTATCGGATCGCCTGGATGTCCGGCAGGTTGTGGTCCCACTTGCCGGACAGCTCGATCAGGACCTGGCGAGCGAGGTGGCGGGCTCGGCTCCATCCGCTGTCGCCGGCGAGCGCGTCCCGTGTCCATCGGTCGGCCTGCGCCTGGCCGCTCATGTCTACGAGGAGTGCGTCGATCTGACGCAGAGCGGTAACGGCGTCCGCGCTCAACTGCCGGTGCTCGATCAGCCTCCCGGCCGTACGGAAGGCATGGTCAAAGTCCAGAGCGATCTCGTCGACCATCACACCGTGCCGATCAACCCAGGCCGCCTGCACCGGGGCGTCGGCCGCCAGCACGGCCAGGGCGTTGACCAGCGGGCGCCGGAGAACGGACAGGTCGGGAACCTCCACCCGTTGATCGTTGCACCCACCCGTTCCCCCGACGAGGCCGGGGCCGTGGCCGGTGGGCGTGCATGTCGGTGCGCAGGATGTTCGCCGGGGCCAGGGCGCGCCGGGGTCGGACTTCTTGCCGCTGACGCCGTGTCGGTCGCGGTAGCGGGAGGCGGCGAGCGGATTGATCGCGAAGACCTTGCGGTTGCCGGTGCGCGGTGATCACGCAGGCGCCGGGCTGTGCCGCTCTTGACAGAGTTCTCCAGGGACCCGGGGAGCCGGAGGCAACAAGAGAGTCGCCGCCTGCCCCTCGACTGCCTCAGACAGGCTACGGGTCACGTGCTGCGCTGGTCGTGGGTGTCCTGGCGGAGTTGGTCGGTGTGCCGGGTCATGGCGTCGATGCGTTCGGTGAGCTCGGCGTCCTGGGGTCGCAGATGGGGCCGAGTGTCGGTCAGGGGTCGGAGGAGGCGGGCGGCGTCGTTGTCGGCGAGGGCCTGGTTCAGGTCGCCGATGGCGCCCTGGGCGCCGGTGGGGAGGCCGGTGAGGGAGGTGATCTGGCCGGCGAGTCGGCGCAGGTCGGCTGCGTTGTCGCGGGCCCAGGCGGTGACGGTGCGGTCGGCGGCGCGTGTGTCGCGGGTGGCCTGGATGCGTTCCTCGCCGGTGCTACCGGCGGTGCCGGGGCGTAGTCGCAGATAGCGGCGTTCGGCGGCCTGGCGGCTGGCGACCCCGAGAGGGCCGGCGAGGTCGGCCCAGCTGGCGCCCTGCTCGCGGGCGGTTTCGATCAGGCCACTCTCCCAGCCGGCGAGCTGCTCGCGGACCTTGCGCAGCATCAGCAGTGCGGCCAGTGCCGGGTGCGGGCCCGAGTCCGGCGCGGGCGCCGCTTGGGCCGTCGGCATTCTCGCGGAGGGCTGCTGTGCGTCCCTTACGGCCTGGTGGATGGTCTCCAGTGCCGCTGCGGCGGTAAGGAACGGGACTGGTGCGGTCGGCTCGGCGGCTGCGTTCATGACACTCTCCGTCACTCTGTCATCCTCCAGATGACTCCACGCTTGTCATCGGTTCGATGACATGTTACAACGGGAGCACGTTGAAGCGCATTGGCAGTTCCTGCCTGAACCAACTGGAGGTGTTTCGCGATGTTGATGCGCACCGACCCGTTCCGCGAGATGGACCGGATCGTCCAGCAACTGTCGGGCACGTCGGGCACGTGGTCGAAGCCGTCCGTGATGCCGATGGACGCCTACCGCCAGGGCGACGCGTACGTGATCGCCTTCGACCTCCCCGGAGTGAGCACCGAGGCGATCGACATCGACGTCGAGCGGAACATGCTGACCGTGAAGGCCGAGCGCCGGCCCACGGGGAAGTCCGACGGCGTACAGATGGAGCTCTCCGAGCGGCCCCTTGGCGTCTTCTCCCGCCAGGTCATGCTGGCCGACACCCTCGACACCGAGCACATCGAAGCCGACTACGACGCGGGTGTCCTGACCCTGCGGATCCCGATCGCCGAGCGCGCCAAGCCGCGGAAGATCACCATCGGCGGAGAGTCCGGCCGCAAGCAGATCTCCGGCTGACCAGCCCGGCACCAGCGGCGGAGGACGGGGCGTCGATCCCCCTCCGGCACCCCGTCCTCCGCATACCTCACCCCTTCACCCCTCCCCCGGAGGTGACGTGATGCCGATGCGCCGGGAAGCGTTCTTGTCCCACATCCAGGAACGCGGCGAGTACCAGACCCCGGTGGAAGCCGAACGGGCGGCCCGCGTCGTCCTGGCCCTGCTGGGCGCACACCTGGTCGGCACCGTGCGGGCCGAACTCGCCGCCCGACTCCCCGAGACGTACGCCCTGATCCTCCTCAACCCGCTGCAGGCCGCCGAACCGCTCTCACCCGAACGCTTCGTCCGGGCGGCCGCGGCCTGGATCGAAGGCGCCACCGAGAAGACATCCCTCTGGGACATCGGCGCAGTCCTCTCCACCGTCGCCGCGGCCGCGGGCGACACCCTCACCCGCGAGGTCCTGCTCCAGCTCCCGCACGGCTACGACCTCCTGTTCGGCCGGCCCCAGCCCACCTGACCGACGCCGGCCGGAACCCGAACCCTCGAAGAGAAGGGCAACCGCAGCACCATGTACGACCAGCCTCGACGGAACCCGTCCCTGACGGCCATGACGTTCGAGCAGATGCTGGAACGCGTGCGCTACGAAGGCGCCTACCCCACCCGCGAACGGGCCGCGGAACCCGTCCGCAACGTCCTCGCCGCACTCGGCCGGCAGATCACCGGAGACGCACGCGTCGACCTCGCACGCTGCCTCCCCGTCGAGGCCGCCCTCACCCTGACTGCCCAGATCCCCGACACCGAACAGCTCACCGGCTGGGGCTTCGTCAAGGACCTGGCCGCCCGCACCGGCACCACCCCGGCCACCGCCCGCTGGGACACCGGCGCCGTACTCACCGTCGTCTCACACCTGGCCGGGCCCGACCTGCTCGCCCGCATCCTCCAGCAGCTCCCCGGCGGCTACGCCCTCCTCTTCGGCCAGGCAGAACTGCGACAGCCCGAGCACGCCGCCTGATGGGCGCCGCGGAGCCGCGGTGCCCGGTTCCGTAGCCGCCAGCAGGTGAGCACTTTCGCCGCCGAAAGCACTGACTTCTCAGGTCGGACCGCGCCCCTGCTGGTTGTCGGTGGGCCAGACCGCTGATGGCGTGCCCGCCGTCCGTGGATCTCACCGGCGCGGTCCCGTCCTGAAACGCGCGGGCGCAATCAGCATGCGGTGGGCATCCCCTACGGGAGCCCTACGGGAGGCAGCGCTGCCCCTGGCGAGGCGCCACGGCCCGGACACCCGCCGCCAGCGCGGCACGCGACCCGAAACCCTGAACCATGGACTCACCAACGAGCGTCAGGGCGGGCGGCGGCCGCGCACTTCACCCGGCCGCCCGCCAAGAGCGCGCCGGGACCTATCCGCGGGGGAGCCGCCCGCTCACCGCCCATTGCCGGAGGGACGGCCCAGGGCGCAGATGGGCGTCACCTGTGGGCTGCGCGATGGCCGAACCAGTGCCTGCCTCGGCGTGATGTGCCGGGTCGGGCCAGGTCGTCCGTTCCCTGCGCGTCTGCCTGCGCGTCTGCCTGTGCGTCTGCCTGCGCGCGGGCGGTGTCGCGTTGGTCGATGAGGTCGTCGCGTTCCCGGTCGATCACGGCCTGCTCTCGGCGTGACTGGCGCAGGCCGTGGCGGGCTGCGCTGCGGCGGGACCCGGCGAGGAGCAAGGCAAGGCCGAGGAGCGCGGCGGCGCCGACGATGATGCCGTAGAGGAAGAGGGTGCCGGTGGAGCCGGTGACGTGGTAGCCGAAGACGGAGAATCCGCCCGTGAGATCGTGCGCGCTGCCGGCGTTGGCGGATACACCGGCCACAGCGATGACGAGTGCGGCGATCAGAATGATGAGCCCGAGGATGACGAACATGGCGCACTCCAGGGATCTGGTTCCTCCTCCACAGTAGACACCTCCGACCGGCGGAGCCATCGCCGGCGTTCGGGCCGGATCTCCCCTGAAGGGAAACCCCGCTCGCAGCCGCGGCTCCTGTGATCGTCTTCCGAACGTTCGCCGGTCCGTCCCGCCGCACCCGGGCCGCGCGGCTCCCTGTGCGGCTTTTCGCGAATCGACGCTGGTAGGGCTCGACACCGCAACCCGCAAGGGCAAGCATGGCGGCCGGCCCCCCGTCATCACCGACGACATGCTCCACACCGTGCTCCGGCGCCGCGCGGGCGGCGAGCCAGTCGAGCAGATCCAGCCAGACCTGGTCATCCCCAACGGCAAGCGCAAGGGACGGAGTCCAGCATCTGCCGGGCCCTCCCCGGACACGCCAAGCACGAGGCCTGCCCCGAAGCCGTCGAGGCAACACACGCCGACCCTCGGCGAGATCCCCGGCACCCTGTGGACGCCTGAATCCGCCGCACCCGCCCCGCTGATACTGCTCGGCCACAACGGCGGCTTGCACAGGCGGGAACCCCGGCTGGTGGCCCGGGCCCGGCAATCCGCGGCGTACGGCTACGCGGTGGCCGCCATCGACCACCCCGGGCACGGCGACCGGCCCCGTTCCGCCGTCGATGAGCAGGCTCGCGCCGGCCTCCACCGGGCGATGCAGGCCGGCGAGGCGGTCGACGAGATCTTCGAGTCCTTCATCGTCCCGCTGGTCGAAAGGCGGTCCCGGAATGGCGGACCACCCTGGACGACCTCCTTTCGCTGCCCGAGATCAGCGGCCCGGTCGGGTACTCGGGGATGACCGCCATCGGCATTCGGCTGGCGGTGGCCGAACCGCGCATCTCGGCCGCCAGATTCTTCGCCGGGGGTTACGTGCCCCGCGCCCAGCGCGAGGAGGCCCGGCAGGTCACCATTCCGCTGCTGTTCCTGCTGAAGTGGGACGACGAAGGGAACCCCCGGCAGCGGGCCCCGGACCTGTTCGACGCCTTCGGCACCAACGAGAAGACGCTGCACGCCAATATGGCGGGCACGTCGGCACCCCGTGGTTCGAGGTGCACGACGGGAACCGGTTCATCGGCCGGCACCTGAAGTGAGGCCGGGCCGTCAGGCCGGCAGCAGACGGTAGGCGGCGCCGGCAAGAATGCCGCTCATCGAGGACAGGCCCGAAGGGTCGCGGCTGCGCCGGTCCCGGCCACCAGCGGCCCTCGCTGGATCGCCCTCCGCGACCGCCCTTACCTGCTGCTCACTGTCCTCGATGGGGTTATGGCCATCCAGTTCAGGGTGCTCACGGTGGCCATCCCGCTCTGGCTGGTCGGTGCCACCACCGCCCCGCCAACCAGAAATGATCATGTCCGCAGGCCTGGCCGTCGGCCGACGCGGTGGATGGCGCATGAGTGGCGCGTTGTTGCAGCGTCTCGCTGTGCCCCGCGCCGACCGCTCGAACGTACTGGTGCGCGCCCTGCGGCGGCTGGTGCCCGATCAGCCGCTCCGGCTGCGAGCCGGCTCGCTCGACCCGTATCCCCGAGCCCCGCCCAAGAAAGGCATGATGACCCGATGGACAAAGAACTCCCCACCGCCATCCAGCAGACTCTCGCCGCCCTCAACAAGGTGAACGAAGCACGGCCCTACGACCACACCCGCCAGGTCATGACCTTCCTCTACCAGCAGGGCGACGAGGCCATCGACCTCGGCCTCTTCGAGGGCCCCATGCCCATCCCCGCCGTGGGCCAGAGCGTGACCCTGTGGACCACCGGCAACCCGCTGACCGTGACCCGCGTCGAGACGCACTACGGGTTCGGCCGGCACGGCGAGGACTCGCACGGTGCACAACTGGCGTCTGTCCTGGTCTTCGTCGAACCCGCCGCCGAGCGACCGTAGTTGCGTACGGCGAACCCACGTCGGCTTCACCACCTGCGTGCCCGGACACCGAAGCACCGCCGGCCGCAGGGCTTTCGCGTATCTCCCATGCGATGCCGACACCCGCGCCACGCTGCCCCCGGATTGTGCCGGACGTGTCCCTCAACCCGCACAGGGGCGGCCGCGGGCCTTCCGTCAGGAGTCGCGATCCGTGCATCGGCCTGCCGCGGTCCGAGCCGATGCAGCAAGCCCCGCGCCCTCGCGAAAGCCAAGGCCCAGGGTTTTCCGGTGTGCGGCGGGAACAACCGGTACGGCCGACACTGTTGCACCGACGAAGAGACCGGCGCCGCGCGGGCGGGGAACACAGAGACCAACGGGCCGCCCTGTTGTGATGCGGGGCGCCTCGGGTTCGCGGTACGCCCGGTCATCCGACGTTGAGGGGCGGCCGCTCACGCGCTGGCCACGGACTCGGACCGAGACGTTTTCACACTGGAGGACTTTTCATGAATAGCGGGCCCTTGACGCTCATGGCGGTACATGCCCACCCCGACGACGAGGCCACTGGAACAGGAGGAGTCCTCGCGCGGTACGCGGCGGAGGGCATTCGCACGGTCCTCGTCACGTGTACCGACGGCGGTTGCGGTGACGGACCGGGGGGTGTGAAGCCGGGCGATCCCGGACACGATCCAGCGGCCGTCGCTCTGATGCGGCGTCAAGAGCTGGAGGCCAGCTGTGAAATCCTGAAGGTCAGTCATCTGGAGATGCTGGACTACGCCGACTCGGGGATGATGGGCTGGCCGACCAATGACGCCCCCGGCTCCTTCTGGCAGACACCCGTCGAGGAGGGCGCTGCCCGACTCGCGGAACTCTTGCGGCGCTACCAGCCCGATGTGGTCGTCACCTACGACGAGAACGGCTTCTATGGCCACCCCGACCATATTCAGGCCAATCGCATCACAATGGCGGCGCTCGCGATGACCGGGCTGACACCGAAGGTGTACTGGACGACGGCGCCCCGCTCGATGATGAAGCGGTTCGGGGAGGTCATGCGCGAGTTCGGTGCGGACGGGCAGGAACCGGATCCCGCTGAGGCCGCAGCGCTGGCCGAGATCGGACTCCCCGACGAGGAGATCACCACCTGGGTGGACACCACCGCGTTCGGCGGCCAGAAGTTCGACGCGCTGGCCGCACACGCCAGCCAGGGCGAGAACATCTTCTTCCTCAGGATGGGCCAGGAGAGGTTCACCGAGTTGATGGGCGTCGAAACCTTCGTACGTGTCCAGGACACCACCGGCGCGGCCGTGCCCGAGAACGACCTCTTCGCCGGAATGCACTGATCCGCCCGCCCTGGCGCTTCGGCCAGTGCCCGTCGCAGCCGGTCGGCGTCGATGCATCCACGGGCCGGCAGCGGCATACCGGCCCCCATGGCACGGCGGTGTTCGCCTACCGGCGACCTGGGCATGCAGCAGACTCACCCTCACGGCCTTCGTGCTGAACGTGTGTCTTCCTTGGCCCAAGTACATGTTCAGACGAAGGCCGCTTTCGTGCCCGCCGGATACCGGACCCGGATGAACCAGTTCGACGCGCCCTCCGGTGTCCGTTGTCTGCGGTACCGGGCGAGCCCTTCGTAGGCACAGGACGGGTGGCGGACGCCTCGCCGGGAGGGGGCGTCGGCGAGGCGCACCCCCGTCTGGCAGCACCCGAACCGGCGCCGGCGTAGACCGACCGATTTGGCCGGGACACGACGACGGCTTTCCCGCGCGTGTCGCGTCGCGTGCCGTCCGGCACGACACCCAGCAGGGGCGTTCCGCTGTGGACCCGCCGCTAGAAGGGCTCAGCGGCCCGCAGGAGACCCTGCGGAAGGTAGGGCGATTCGACGCGGATGTCCCAGCCGCGGCGGCGAGCGTGGCAGGCCAGGGCGAGGACATCGAGGTTGACGAAAGCATCCGGATCGTCGGCGCGGTCGGCGACCTGGTAGTAGTCGCGGTGGGCTTCGAGCGCGTCGGCCAGGGCCAGGTTGAAGCTCTCCTCGTCGCCCTCCACGAGCTGCGACAGCAGCACGGCCGGCGGCATGGCGAAACCCCAGTCCTTCGCCTTCTCTGCCTGCTGCAAGGCCCGCTGCGCGGCCGGTTCGGGATCGGTTCCCTTCAGGTAGGCGTGGAGGGCTTCGCGGTACGCGGCGAAGGCGGAGCCGTCCGGGCGGGCGAAGGCCGGGCCGGTGAGGACCAGCGGGGCGAGGTCCCCGCGTGCGCCGGTGATGAGGGCGAAGGCAGTGGCCTTCTGCCAGTTGCCGGCTCCGGCGTTCTCGTCCCGCTGGGCCGGGTAGCGCAGTGTGCGGCCGTCGATGGTCACCTCGACCTCGGTGCCCGGCTCCGCCAGTGCGATCCGGAACAGGGCCGCCCCCATCTGGGAGGCCAGCCGAAGGTTCGCGAGCTGGGCGTCTGTGACGCCGCCGGGGTTGCCCGCACGCCACTTGAACAGGCGCTCCTGGTCGCCCATGACACTGTCGAGCCGCCAGACAGCGAGGGATTCTGCGTCGACGGGGGTGAACGCCTCCCGAGCGTGTTCCTCGTACATGGCCTCGATCTGCTGGTTCACCGTCCAGTCGAAGGCCGGCCGCTCCACCACCAGCGGGCCCGCGGCGAGCGCCGCCACGGCATCCGCCCGCCGTTCCCGGCCGAACCCCGCGACCCGCGGGCCGCTGCTCTCGAAGCCGGTGATCAGCGCGTGTGGGAGGTAGTCGGTGTGAACGGCAGGCGCCCAGCCCAGGGTCCGGTACGCGAGCGCGGCAAGGGCCATGGGGACAAGCGGGAGAAGGGTGCTCGGGGAGGCCGCGGGGCCCTGCAGGGTGGTGTGCCTGACCAGGAGGTCGGCCAGCGCGGCATCGAAGGCCTCCCGGTCCTCGGCGGCCAGGGCGCGCAGCGTGCGCAGCGCTACGGTGTCCGGCCGGTCCAGGAGGGGCTCGCCCGTCTCCCCGGCGCGGGTACGGATGCGGTCCAGGGCCGCGTCGATGACGGCGAGCTTGGCCTGCGCGCGCGGCGGGTACTCCTCGTCGTCGCCGGTGTCGTCCAGGACCAAGGCCATCAAGCCTGTGGCGAGCTCGCCAGTGGGCATTCCCCGCGCCTGCGCGGCGAACTTCTCCCGGGCGAAGTGGAAGGCCTCGCCGTGCCACTTGGCTTTGTCCCTGAGGACCGTCAGGCAGAGCGCGTCGATCCACTCCGCGGGCGTGACGCTCTCTTCGGGGGCATCCTCACCCGGGTCGTAGCTCATGCCGAAGTTCACGTACTCCAGGAAGACCTGGAAACTGCAGTGCGGGTGGTACGCCGCGTAGGCGACGGCGCCGGCCGCGGCCTCGGAGGCGTCCTTGAGGGCGGCCTTGGCCTCCGAGGTGTCGAGGCCAGGTGTCTCGACGGAGAGCGCGCCCAGGTAGTCGAGGAACTCCTCGGCGATCGACTGCCACTCGTAGGTGGTCATCCGGCCGGCCCTCGACATGGACCGCACCTGGCCCCCGATGCGGTTCGTGAAGTCCTCGCGTGCTGCCGACACGACGGGCCCGCCCACCTGGTGACGCTCTATTCGCACTGCCCTGCTCCTTGATCGAATCCCTGCGGACAGCCTAAGCGCGGGATCTGACAGGCCGGCTGCTGCCGGGCATGGGCCGCTAGGGCGTGTATCGAGGAAGGTCAGATGAGAAAAGTTCCGACGGGATGCGTATGACTGGGCAACTGAACGATCTTGTGC
This sequence comes from Streptomyces sp. NPDC059994, assembly GCF_042737755.1. Classification (NCBI taxonomy): domain Bacteria; kingdom Bacillati; phylum Actinomycetota; class Actinomycetes; order Kitasatosporales; family Streptomycetaceae; genus Streptomyces; species Streptomyces sp. NPDC059994. Next base: position 140,951 of record NZ_JBHWUR010000006.1, on the reverse strand, counting down.
GGTCTCGGTACGCCGGGGCATCGAGGAAAGGACATGCTCGATCGTTCGGATGCCTATCTGATCGCCAGAGACGCGTCGGTTGCCCGTACCCGGTCACTTCGGGCGTGTCGGCTGAGGAGGACTGTGATGCGAACCGACCCCATCGAACCGCGGGGAGAATACCTTTCGGGACCCGACGTCGGCCGTTCGATCACGGAGGCTTTCCATGACGTTCTGGACGCCCTGGACGCCGTACGCGCCGAGCTGCGCACAACCGATGTCTCTCTGCAACACAGCCTCAGTGGGCCCGCGCTGGGGACGAGTCCGCAGTCTCCGCCCCTACCTCACACCGTGTGGCGGGACGACCACGGCCGCAGTCGCCCGCCGTCTCTGCCCGATGTCGCGGCCACCGAGTCGTCGCGCGAATCCGCTTCCGGCGCCGAGAACTGGGATGCGTTCCGGCCGCGGAAGGAGATGAGCCCGGCGTCCGGGGAGCGCACCACTGTTTCGGAAGCAAATCCCGTACGACCCCTGTGGGCTCGTGGGACGCAGCTTCAGGACACCACCTCTGCAGCTGCCGTGGGAGAACCCGAGCGCGCGGACCGGACGAGAGGGTCAGATCCGGGCAGTTCGTCCTCGCGTCGAGGTTCCGTCCCTCTCCGGTCGGCCTGGGACACGCCTCCCACAGGCGAGGCAGTCCAGTTGGACCGAAGGGGGGACACGCCTCAATCGAGCAGCGACACCCAGCACCAGAATCTCACCGCTCCCGGCAGGGGGGTCGAATGCCACGCACTGCAAGAGGCCGACCTTCCGCTGGCACAGCCGAGTCGGCGCCGGACCTCAGGTCAGTTCAGCAGGTCAACACGGCCCGTGGGCAAGGCCGGCAAGCTTGCGGGAGCCTGCGGGATCGGCGTGGTAGGAAGTCTCGTTGTCGTCGGTTGGATGCTGAGCAGTGCCGGCACGTCATCATCACCATCCTCGCTGCCCTCGGACGACCCGAGCCCACAGCTTCCCGACACTGGCGGACACGCTGGGACGCCGAACACGGGCGATGCCGCGGTGCCGCTCCCCCCCACACCCACCACTCCGGGGGACCAGCAGAGGCACTGGTTCTCGCAGACCCAGCACAATGGCTACCAGCCTGCTGGGCACTACGGCATCACGATCCAGTCGGCTTCGGCCAGGTTTCAGGATCCGCTGAACTCCGGTCGGCTTGGCCAGGTTTGTCGGCCTGAAGCTCAGAGCGATTCGCAACCCGCACGTTTCCCTTCGGCTCCATCGACCGCCAACACCACGTCGACATCCGCTCCCTCCGCTCCCGCGACTCGATCGCCGCGCCACCAAACAGGCGAGGTCGGGACACCGAGCCACGCCGCCACACCTGCCTACCGCAACGCACCGGGGCCGAGGACGGAGAAGACGCAGGCGAACACGGCGCCCGGGCAAGGGCAGGGGACGCCGGTCAGCCATGAGAGCAAGAGCAGTGACGAACCCGTCGGTGCGGGCCGGCAGGACCCAACTCCGCAGACGGGCACGGCACAGCAGACCGAGGGCGTCGAGCCCGTCGAATCACACCGACAGGGCTGGTCTGCCCGTCCGGCACCCTCGCCGGAGCCTTCTGGCGGGACGGGGGTGTGGGCAACGAACGGACCTCTTCCGGGCTGAGTCCGGCCTGCCCCTCCGCCATGGCCGTACGGCGGCGAGCCTCCCTAGCCCTACCCCGCAGGTGCATCCGGCTTCGGCACCATGAAGTCAACCTCTATGGCAGGCAGGACGCGAACGCTGCGATCAGGAAAGTCGATGTGCCGGTAGATTTCGTTGTGATGGGCGATCGACTGGTCTGGCGGGGCAAAGTCCGTCGGCTGGGAGCGGACCGATGTGGTGTGCCCGTCCGTCACCAGCACCAGGTCGTAGCCGTGGCTGAGGGCCTGGCGGGCGGTCGTCTCAACGCAGTTCTCGGTGGCAAAGCCGGTGACAAGGACCTCGGTCACGCCGAGCCGGATCAACGTCTCGTCGAGATCGGTGTCCAAGAAGGCGTCCGCACAGGTCTTCGTCACCACCGGCTCTCCATCGTGCGGTGCCAGTCCGGGCAAGGCATCACCGCATCCTCGCTGCTGAACCGTGATGACGGGAACGTTCGCGGCACGCGCCCGAGAGCTGAGCTGCGCGATGGTTCCGACGGTTCTTTCAGGGCGGTGCATGAGGGGCCCCATGTCGTGCTGCATGTCGATGACGAGGAGCGCGGCGCGGTGCGGCGTCGGTGGCATCGGCCTACCGTAGCTGTCCCTCGGCCGTGGCGACGGGCAGTCCCGAGGCATCGTGCTGGCCCGCATCCGCGACGCGCGTCCGCCCTGCCAGGCAGGCGGCAGCCGCGATCGGCAGGATCAGGAGCGCGTAGGCTCCGGCAAACGCCGGGAGCCGGCTCGTTGACGCCGCTGAGACCGCGGTGAACAGAGCCGATGTCACGGCCAGGACCAGGGTCTGGCCGAGGCTCTGCGAGGTCTGCATCGCGCCGCTTGCGTAGCCCTGCCTGTCAGCCGGAGTGTGCGCGAGTGACAGCAGTGTGAGTGACGGCGTCGCGAGCCCCATGCCGACGGCGGCCATCGCCATCGAGGACACCGCCGCGGCCGGGGGCACCGCCGGCATGGTGCACAGTGCCGCCACCGCCACCGCGGCCGCCATGATCGCGGCTCCGATGGCGACCAGCCTGTGCCGCGGCACCCGGTTCTGCAGGCGGCCCTGCACCCAGGAGGCTCCGGCCCAGGCAAGTGCCGCTCCGGTGAACGCGAACCCCGTGACCACGCCCGGCACCTGGCGCGCCGTGCTGAGCATCAGGGGGACGAAGGCTTCCAGCGTGAAGAACGCGCCAGAGGTCAGCGCCCGCAGAAGCACCGTGGCGGGCAACCCGCCCCCGGCCCGCCAGGTGTGCCGTGGCAGCAGCCTCGGGGCGAACGCCGCGAGCAGCACCACACCGACCGACGCGCACGCCGCGTGCCATGCGTTCCAGGCGGAAACACCGTACTGGGTGAGAGCCGCGGCTCCGCTCACCGCCACAGTGGCGGGCAGGGCGGGCCGACGCACGGATGCCTCGGGGCTCCCAGGTCCTTGAGGTCCTTGCGATGCTGCTGGCTGTGCTGGGCGAAGGAGCAGCACCGCGGCCGCGGCAGGGATCAGGGTGAACCCGGCGACGCCGAAGAACACCACTCGCCATGACCACGACGCGGCTACGAACCCGGCGAGCGGAGGGCCGGCCAGTGACGGCACAATCCAGCACGCACTCATGAGGGACAGGGCGCGGGCGCGCAGGTGATCCGGGTAGGACTGCCCGATGGCCGCGTTGACGGACACGGCCACCAGGCCCGCCGCGATCCCGTCGGTGAAACGCCCCAGGACCAGTTGCCAGATGGTGGTACTGGTTGCGGAGACGAGGAGCGTCGCGACGGTCAGGACCACCCCGGCTGTCAGCGGTCGCCGGGCCCCGCCACGATCCGCCCATGCCCCGCCCAGCACACCACCGAGCAGGCTCGCCGCCACGAACGCCCCTGCCACCAGCGGGTAGAGCCCGACTCCGTCGAGGTCTCGGGCGGCCACCGGCAGCAACGGCATCACCGCCAGCGCCGCGAACCCGGTCAGGAACATCACCGCGGCGAAACTCGCCGTGACTGCCAGATAGGTACGGGAGAAGAGTCCGGGGGTGGGAAGGGGCTCCGATGGTTCATGGGGGTCACTTGTCACCGGCAGCAAGCTACGGCCCAGCTCCGGGCCGGGCCAGCGCTTTTCGGGGAAGTCCCCGTGGGTGCGCGGGAGTGCACCGTCGGACGGACGCCCCCCTGACGGTCACGGGGGTGTATCGGGCAGCCTGGGCCGGAGTCTCTTCGGCCTGCTGCGGACAAGGTGGCAAACCGTCAACACATGGCCCCAAATACATCAGTTGAGGCGAGTGCTCGCCGTACCGACCGCTGTGATCGAACATCGGCCGGTGGTCGGTCACGGCAGTGTTGCACCAGTCCAGGACCTGCTTGTGTCAATCCTTGCACCAGCCCCCGACTGCATGTCGTGGGCCACGACGAGCGGATGGCATTTCATTGTGCGAGCGGGATAGTCGGCGTCGTACGCCAGCAATTCGTGACCAGAACTCAGATGGCCAACTCGCCGCTTCAGGCTTCGGCGGGGAGTGTCTCTTTCGCACCGGAACCCGCGTTGACGTCTCGGCTCCGGATCGCTGCGGCTGCATGGCCGAGTTCGTTGAGCACCATCCGTACGGCTCGTCGTGCGGAACGTTCGGGGCGGTGGAGTACATCGATATGGCGTCGGGTGTGCACACCACTGAGCGGCCGGAAAACAAGTGCGGGGTGCGGACGAGTGGTCCAGCGTGGCATCAGAGCCAGGCCGCCTCCGGCGGCTACGGCTTCGGCGGCCACCGTGAATTCGTTGATGCGATGGACGATGTTGAGCCGCCGGTTCGCGGCGGTCGCGATGGCGTCGATGGTCGCCATCAGTGGAAAGCCGTCGTGAACGGTGATCCAGGGTTGATCGGCGACGTCTCGCGGGGTGAGGCGTCGTTTGGCGGCAAGGGGGTGGGCGGCCGGCAGAGCGATGTCGAGCGGTTCGCGCAGCAGCGTGCCGGCGGCGACCGAGGCCGGCCAGGGTGGCGCCTGGTCGAGGCGGTGGGCGAGTACGAGATCGTAGTCCCGGGTCAGTCTCGGGAAGTGGTCTTGCGCGACGTCCTCGTCGGCCAGCGTCAGATGCGGGCGCCCAGAGCCGGTCCGGCCACGCAGCAACAGCGGGAAGAACGCGGCGGCCGCGCTGTGGAAAGCCGCCACCGACACACCCGCGTCCGGCCGGTCGATGAACTCCTCGATGGTGTGCCTTGCCCTGGCCAGCGCGGTCTCCACCTCGATGGCCGCGCTCGCCAGGGCGTTCCCGGCGTCAGTGAGCACCAGCCGCCGTCCATCGCGCTCGGTGAGCGGGACGGGGATCGAGCGTTGCAGCAGTCGTAGCTGCTGGGAGACCGCCGAGGGAGTCATCAGCAACGCCTCGGCGGTCGCGGTGACGCTTCCCAGTTCGCCGAGCTCTCGCAAGATCTGCAACTGTCGTTCATTCACCCTCTCAGTGTAGTGATACTTCAAGATCTCTTAAGAACTTCGCCCTTGGCTTCAGCGTGGAAGCAATGCAGCGTAGGGGGGTGTTCCACGCCCGCCGCACTGACGCAGTGCTTCTGCTTGTCGCCATCGTCTGGGGCTCCAGCTACCTGGCCGCGAAGACGGCCACCTACGCCCTGCCCGTCCTCGTAGTGCTGTTCGCACGGTATGCGATCTCCGGGATCGCCTGCCTCGCCCTCGTCGCCATCCGGCAAGAGGGGCGCTACACGCGAGATGAGGTGCGTACCGGGTCCTTCTTGGGGGTCACCCAGGCTGCGGTCCTGGTTCTTGAGACGTACGGCGTCGCCCACACCAGCGCGGCCAACGCCGGCTTGATCATCAGCCTCACCATCGTCCTCACCCCACTGCTGGACCGCACGGCAGACAACGGCCCGCTGCCCCCGCGCTTCTTCGCCGCCGCAGGGTTGTGCCTGCTGGCCGTCACACTGCTCATGTCTGGCAGCGGCTTCCACACTCCCCGCATCGGCGACCTGCTGATGCTCGCCGCCGCGGTGGTGCGCGCAGTGCACGTTGCGCTCGTGGGGCGACTGACGAAGGGCCGCGTTGTCCGGCCGTTGCAGCTCACGGCCGTCCAGACGGTTCTCGGCTCGGCGCTGTTCGCCGTGCCGGCCTCCAGCGGCCTGCCGAGGCTGACTCAGGTCGATCCCGGGGTCTGGGGCCAGCTCGTCCATCTGGCCCTGTTCTGCAGCGTGTTCGCCTTCCTTGCCCAGACCTGGGCGGTACAGAACAGCTCCGCAAGCCGGGCCAGTCTGCTACTTGGCACCGAACCGGTCTGGGCCGTCGCGGTCGGCATCGGCCTCGGCGGCGAAAAGGTCACCGCCCTTGCCGGCCTCGGGGCGGCGCTCATGGTCACCGGAACGTACTGGGGACAGGGCATCGAACGCACCCACCGCACCACCCACAAAGAGGAGTCCCCATGCCGGACAACGACACCTACCAGCGTCTGATCAACCTGCTCGACAGCACGGCAACCGTGTACAAGCTCATTGACCACGAACCGGAAGGCACAACCGAAACGGTCAGCGCACTGCGCGGACACCCGGTGTCGGAAGCAGCGAAATGCCTCATCCTCATCGTCAAGATCGACCGGCGAGTCACTCGCTACGTGCTCGCGGTCGTCCCCGGTGACCGGCGTGTGGACCTCAACGCCATCCGTACACTGTTCGCGGCCCGCTACGTCGGTTTCTGTGACGCAGCCACGGCCGAGCGACTGGCCCACGCCGTCCCCGGCACCGTCCTGCCCTTCAGCTTCGACCCCGAACTTGAACTCGTCGCAGACCCAGACGTCATCGCCCAGCCCTGCCTCCACTTCAACGCCGCCCGCCTTGACCGCTCGCTGGCCATCTCCGGCGCGGACTACACCAGGCTCGCCGAGCCCCGCATCGAACGCATCGCCAGTCCAGTACCGAACTGACACAACTCAAAGCCCACTGAGGTCGGTCGGCAGGACCGTGTGACGCTCTGCTGGTGAGTCGCCTGTCCGCGGGCCCAAGCTTTCTGAGCACGGCAGCAACAGCAGATGAGGCGCGGTCCCACCTTCACCGGGGCGGCGCGACGGCCTTGCGGGCGGCATCCGACAGCAGCCGATTGCACTCCACCCACTCCGAGGCGACACCGCGACCGGCACCCGCACCGCAACCTGCGTCGACGGCGTCGTCTTTCACACGGACAGGAGCGCGCAATGCAACGCGGCGGCCTTCGCCGACGTATGCCGTCGGCAGGGCATCCGCCGCAGCATGGGCAGGATCGGTTCAAGCTACGACACCGCTCCTCGCCGAGTCGTTCTTTCCACATCACATACGCAGTCACTCGGCATATAAAACCCGGTGTCCATTTGCGCAGCGGACCGCTCTCACATGGCCGAAACCGCGCCCCTCGGTCATGTGACGCATTGACCCCACAGCGCCACCACGGTTGCATGCTTGCGGTCCTCTGGTAGGGAACTGGAGGAGAGACCGTGTCCTGCCTGGGGGGAGAATGAGGGGAAACGCGAACCGGAGCACCACCAGACGTGTGCGGGCCGCCCTGAGCACGGCGGTCGCGGTCTGCGCGGTCACGGCGGTGCTGCCCGGAGCCGCCTCGGCCGAGCCCACGGCCGTGGCGGGCGTCGCGGGCGGCGACCTCGGTGCCGGTGTCGAGAGGATCAGTGTCGCGGTCGGCGACACCCAGGCCGACGACAACTCCGCCGGCGCCTCGATCACGCCCGACGGCCGCCACGTCGTCTTCTCGTCGTCGGCGAAGAACCTCACACCCGATGCCACGACGGGAGGCGACCGGGTGTACGTCCGCGACCAGCGGACGAGGCAGACCCAGCGGATCGGGTACCTGACCCCGCTCCAGTCCCCGGTGATCAGCGGTGACGGGGAATACGTCGCCTATCTGGTGCAGTGGATGAACAACGTGCGGATTCGCCAGGATCAGGTGAGCACGGGAAGGACGGCTTCCGCCGACTGCTCGGCCTACAGCTGCAGCCAGCCGTCGCTGAGCGCGGACGGCCGCTCCATCGCCCTTGTCATCCTCGTCAGGCAACCGTCGTCCAGCCAGCGCATCGAGGTTCAGGACTGGAACACCGGCGCCAAGGTGACCGTCGCCGGCCTCGACCACACCTACTCGTCCCGGCCGTCCATCAGCGGCGACGGCCGCTATATCGCCTACCAGGACGGCAAGTCGGAGGACGTCTTCGTGTGGGACCGGACCAGCGGCGCCACCGCCGGCCCGATCGAGGGCCCGTCCGCGGGGGCGACACTCGTCCAGCTCAGCGACGACGGCGGCAAGGTCGTCTACCTCTCGGGCTCCGACACCTACGTCCACGACGTGCGATCGGGCACCGCCCTGGTGGTGCCGAACGTGCGGGGCGTGGCCATCGATCCCACCGGCCGCTACCTGCTGTACGCCCCGCACGACACGCCCGGACCGTCGCTGACGCTGCGCGACCTACGGACGGGCACCGACGAGATCGTCTCGAACCAGCCCGCCTCGGCCGGAACCGACGCGATCAGCGCCGATGGGCGCGACGTGGTCTTCCAGTCCACGGCCGACGACATCGTGCCCGGCGACACCAACGGCAAGTCGGACGTCTTCGTCCGCCACTTCTTCTGACCGCCCCGGCTGACGCGCTCTCCGGGGCCCGCACTGCTCCTGCGCGGGCGGGGAACGTCCAATGGACGGCCCTGTCTCACATCCGGCGAGACAGGGCCGTGCTTCTCGGCCGGGCCGCGGCGAGGAGGCGTGTTCCGGGACGGCTCGGCCTCCGGTGAGGGCGACGGCCAGGTCCGTGATGTTCAGTGGGGAACTGGGTTCGCCCCCCCTGGGAGAGGCGCGGGGCACGAGCGTTTCGGGGCCCGAATCATCATGTGGACGGCCCCGGGGCCCTGATGTCAGCGATGGGTACGGCAAGTCGACCGGATCAGCGCCGAGGCGGATGCGGACCGTCTCGTCGGTCTCCTCGATGTTGGTCGAGGGTCAGCCGGGAGATCCGACGCGGGCCATCTGCTGGTCGGCCAGCGCGCGTTGGGCGCGGAAGTTCTCGCGGTAGGCGTCGTGCACCGCCGCGTCGTCGTACTTGAGGAGCGCCTCGTCGTTCGTCGTCAACGCGCTCTTCGTGTACGGGTGGCTGCCAGTGAAGACGATCTTCTGGTCGGCCTTGCCGAGGTAGGTCCCGTCGATCAGAAGGTACTTGGAGTGCGTGGCCATCGCGTTCCGCGTCTTCGGGTCGCCGTCGCCGTCATCCGCGTCGTCCAGGCGGTGCAGGGCGATCCCGCCGAACCTGGTCGGCTTGGACAGCTGGTCGGCGATCGCCGTACCGGCCCCTTCGACGTCGAGGTAGCGGTAGACGATGTCGACGTAGCAGCCCGCGTCGTCGAGCTCCCACAGCTTCTTGGCGACCTCGGGCCGGGTGATCTGGTGCATCGCCACCCGGACAACGGTACGGCCGTCCTCGGTGCCGTGGCCCGCAGAGTTCCCGTAGCAGGCGGGCTGCCCGTCCACCGGGTCGTCGACGCTGTTGAGGATGTTGAGGATCGGGTCGGAGGCAGCCCGGGGGAAGAAGTACGCCTTCGCGTTGCCCGCCGGATACTCCGTCGGGTAGTCGGCGACCTGCGCCTTCGTCCCGGCCTGGGCAGCCGCGAGGTCGTTGAAGTAGCCGGTGTACGCGGCGTACAGCGCGGTGTTGCCAGCCACGGTCAGCGCGTCGTTGAAGGCGTGCTGCCGGTCCCACGGAGTCTGGTTGGCGGACGTCTGCACGACCACGTCGTCGACCGGGACCGTGCCCGCGCCGCTGCCGGTGGTGCGGGAGAAGAGCACGAACTTGTTGTGGTTGACACCGTGGAAGGAGTCGCCCGGGTTCGGGTCCTTGGCGAGGCACGCCTGATTCTCGGCGCAGACCCGCACCCATGAAGTGCCGGACCCCGTCGCGGGCTTGAGGCCTTCGACGAGCTTCGGGTACGTGACCTTGCCCGCCCAGTGCAGCAGGCTCTCGTTGTCCAGGACGACCTGGACGTTCACGCCGCGCTGGTGCGCCGCGGTCAGCCGGGCCGCGAGGTAGTCCGAGCCGAGCACGTACATCGACATCTTGATGTCCGAGCCCCTCTGGGCCCCGTCGACGAGCCGGGCTATGTGGCCGAACACCGCGTCCTGGGCGGCCGCGTCCCCCGTCGGGTTGTTGAACACCGCGCCGGTGGTGACGAGCGGCGCCGGATCGGCAACGGCAGGGGCGGGAGCGCCCGCGAACAGGGCGGACACCCCCAGCGCCAGGGCGAGCAGAGATCGGGTCGTCTTCATACCGCACACTGTATACAGCCGTATACCCAGGGCTCGGGGCACCCACCCCGCCGGGAACAGCGGATCCGGACCAATCTTGTGGTGCCCTTGTCCGCAACAGTGCCGGGAAGCGGTTGTGCCGGACGTCTGCCAGGTGGGTCGCATGGGCCGGTGCCGGCGGACGTCCGGTGACCGCTCACTCGACCTCGATGGCGATGCGGTCGGTGGACGGGAGCCGAATGGGCATGTCGTCCCCGTCCCCGTACCCGTACCCCATCTATCCGATCCCGCGGAACGGGCTCAGATGCGGCGCCTGGCCGCGGCCAGGGCCTCCTTGACCTCGCGCCCCACTCGGGCTGCATCCTCAGGGTTGTTCACCACATCGGTGTGGTTCATGTCGACGACGAGGACATCGCTGGCCGAGTAGTGCTGGTGCACCCAGTCGTCGTAGCCGGACCACAGGGTGCGGTAGTACTCGACGAGAGTGTCGTCCTGCTCGAAATCGCGGCCCCGCACCCCGATGCGGTGCAGTACCGTCTGGAAGTCCGCCTTGAGGTAGACCATGAGATCGGGTGCCTTGCGGTACGGCAGGCTGTCGATCTCGCGCATCATCTCGGCGAGCAGTCCCTCGTACAGCTGCATCTCCAGGGAGCTGATCCGGCCCAGATCGTGATTGACCTTGGCGAAATACCAGTCCTCGTAGATGGACCGGTCCAGGACATTGTCACCCTGCTTGTACGCCTCCTTGATCGAGGCGAACCGCGTCTGCAGGAAGTACAGCTGAAGCAGGAACGGGTAGCGCTTAGCCTGGATCTCCTCGGGGCTCGCCGTGTAGAACAGCGGAAGGATCGGATTGTCTTCCACGCTCTCGTAGAAGACCGTGCTGCCCAGCTCCTTCGCGAGCAGTTCGGCAACGCTCGTCTTACCGATCCCGATCATGCCTCCGACGCAGATCACTGCCATACCTCACTTCTCCCCGGGGGTCATCTGTGTGCGGGCGGGCGGCCCACATCGCTGAGACGCATGCCGGCGGGGTCACCCGACTCCCCTACGGCCTTCGTGCTCAGCATCATGTGGTCCTCGTCCAGGCCGAGGCCCCGACGCAGGCCGGTGTCCTCGACCGGCCGGACCGGCCGTTGCGCAGGTGCCGCGTACCGCGAAGCGCCCACCCTCCCGCGGCCACCCTGAAGAATAAACGGCCACTCGCCCCGCACCGGCCAGAGCCCCACCCACCCCACCGGCACGGCCGAAATCGGCAGAACCCTTGACACCTTCGGGCCCGGCACTCCTTGGGGTGCCCGGCCCGGGTGGGTTAGGTCAGCGGCCGAGTGCCGCGCGCCGGGCGGTCGCCGGGCTGCCGCCCAGCCCGGCCTGCCCGCCGACGGCACCAGCAGCCCGCTGGCGAGGTCCAGCACACGGATTCCGACAAGTGTCGCGGCGCATGACCGTGCACTCGTTCCGGCAGAGTCCCGCGGGCACCCCCGCGGCCCGGATCGCCTCAGTGCGTCGTCGGTGTCTGCGGTTGGTCGCCGAGGGAGATCAGCAGGGTGCGGAGGAGCCGCACGAGTTGTTTGCGCTCAGTGGGGGCCAGGCCGCCGAGGAGGCGTTCCTCGTTCGCCAAGTGGTGTTCTACGAGGTCCTCGATGGCGCGGATGCCCGCGTCCGTCAGGGAGATGAGGACGCGGCGCCGGTGGGTGGAGTCGAGCTCGCGGTCGACGAGGCCCTTGTCGACGAGCCGGTCGATGCGGTTGGTGAGCGCCGCCGAGCTGACCATCGCGGCCGTGCTGAGCTCTCCCGCGCTGACGGTGTACGGCGGGCCCGAGCGGTAGAGCGTCGCGAGGACGTCGAACTCCCACGGCTCGACGCCGTACTGCGCGAAGTGCTCTTTGAGGGCCCGCTCAAGCAGGCGGGACGCACGCGACAGGCGGCCGATCACGGCCATCGGCGAGCAGTCGAGGTCGGGCCGGACCTGCTGCCACTGCCGGATGATCGCGTCCACGCCGTCGCCCGGTGGGGTTGCCGCCATGTGTCCTCCCTTGTGGGGTCCTGCCTCGCCCGGCCGACCGTCGAACCGACTTCGCCACGAGCTTAACACTTCGACGTCGAAGTTTTTGACATCGCGGTAGCTCCGTGTCTAATATTTCGACATCGAAGTTTTCGACCAGCGCTCAACCAGGGCGCTCGGCTTCCGTGAAAGGTGATCCCCGTGAAGGTCCTTCTCATCGGCGCCTCCGGCTACATCGGCTCCGCCGTCTCCGCGCACCTGGCCGACGCCGGTCACCAGGTGGTCGCGCTGGTACGTGACGCCCACCGCCCGGACGCCGGACACGAGCAGCGCGTCGGAGACCTGACCGACCCCGCCTCACTCACCCGCGCAGTCACCTCCGACATCGACGCCGTCGTCAACCTCGCGCCCCCGACCGGCGACGCCGCGGTAGACGCCGCAGCGATCACCGCGCTCACCGACCCGCTGCGCGGCACCGGGCGCGCGTTCGTGTACGCGAGCGGCGTATGGGTCCTCGGCGCCACCGGCCCGGACGCCGCCGACGAGAACGCCCCCGTCAACCCGCTGCCGATCGTCGGCTACCGCCCGGCAATCGAACGCCAGGTGCTCGACACCGCTGACGCCGGCGTGCGGGCAACGGTCATCCGCCCCGGCATCGTGCACGGAAACGGCGGCGGCATACCCGCGCTGCTCGTCGGCCTCGCTCGCAAGCACGGGACCCCGACGTATGTCGGCGAGGAGGCCGTGCACTGGCCGATGGTGCACGTCGACGACTTGGCCGACCTGTTCGTCGCCACCGCCGAGAAGGCGCCCGCCGGCAGCCTGTGGCACGGTGTCGCCGAATCCGCCGTCCCGGTACGCGACCTCGCGGCGGCGGCCGGAGCGGCGGCCGGGGTCGACGGCGAGCCGCGGTCGTGGCCTCTGGAGGACGCCCGCGCGGAGCTCGGCGCACCGTTCGCCGACGCGCTCGCCCTCGACCAGACCGTCAGCGGGGACGCGGCGCGCGCAAGCCTCGGCTGGCTGCCGCGGCGCGCGGGAGCGGTCGCCGACGTACGCCAACTCTCGTACCCGCAGGCGGACACGGACAGCATCGAGGTGTTCGGTGCGGCGGACGGGCAGCAGGCCGACGTCGAGGCCATCGTCCGCTTCGTGGCGGGCGTCCAGTACGCGCAGCAGAACGAGCTCGTCGACGCGTTCATGAGCAACTTCCGCAAGCAGCACCCGGTGTGGACGACCGCGCACGGCAAGCGGCTGTCGGGCTGGGACGAGATCGACGCCTTCACCCGCCAGGTGCTGCCCGGCGCGATGAAGCAGTCGACGGCCAGCTACGAGGTCGTGCGGATCCTGTTCGTCCGCCCGGACGTCGCCGCGGTCAACGTCCGCCAGCGGCCGGTCACCCTCGACGGGCAGCCCATCGAGGACGAGCCGGAAGGCCGCCCGATGTACGTCCTCTCCAAGGACAACGGCCGCTGGCGGATCGCGGCCGCACAGAACACCCGGGTCTTCTCCGGCTGACACGCCGGATGCCCGATCGTTGGGGCTGCCGGTGCTGATCCGCTGACGCGACGGCAGTCGGCCCAGGCCCGGCGCATGCGTGCGGCCTGGGTGCAGCGTTCAGCGAGAAGGCGCCGTTTCCCGGTCGTGGCATACTCCTCAGCCGCGACGCGGACGGTTGCGGAGCCGGTGAGGCGGTCCCAGGGATGAACGCCCTGACCGCCTTCGGGCCGGAGCCCTGACGTATCCGGGGAGGATGGGGGTAGGGCACAGGAGCGAGGCGGCGTTGGCGCGTCGCCGTGTCCGCGCAGAAGGAGGAGAGCCGATGACGTACCAACAGCCGTTGCCACACCCCGAGTCGGCGGAGGAGGGGCCCACCGAGGCCGAGCACGCGGGGCGGGCGGCGGTACGTCGCCAGGCCCAGGGAATGACCCATCATGAGGCGGCCAGCGCGTTCCACCGGCTGGCCGCACGTGCGGACAGCCCGGCGCCGGAGGGCATCGGGGAGCCGTCGGCCGAGCCGGACGGCGGACGCCGGGTCGCCGAGCTCGCCGAGTGGGAACGCATCGTGGAACAGCTGGCCGGCCACGCGGGCACCTACGACGTCGAGTTGGACCCGTACGTACAGGGCGAACGCGCCGCTTCCGGCGAGTCATAGGGGCAGGATCTGGAACGCGGCGCGGGGCGCCGTCGCCATGACGGTGCCCCGCGTGTTTGTTTGCACCGGCTCAGCGGCGCCGGCTCGCCTTGCTGTTCCCAGACGGCTGCACGGTCCTTGTCCGCTGGCGCCGGAACCCGATAGGAAACGTGCCGTCCTTGCACGCGTGCCGTCAACAGGTTGCCCGGCCGTGGGGACAACCACGCAGCCATCATCGGCAGCAGTAGTTCCGTTTGCGGCTCGGGCGGATGGGTGTGCGGAGCGCTTCGAATCACCGGCAGGAGACGGGATGCGGGCGGCTTCTGGGCGGGCGGCCTCTCACTGGTTGGCGACATCTCCTTGGCGGCCTTGAAGCCGTTGCCGAGACAGCAGGTCCTCCGGGTCGGTGTCAGTCTTCGGTGAGACGTCCGACGACCCTCTCGCCGATCCCCGCGAATGCGTCGATCTGCTCGGCATCGAGAAGATCGATGAAGTGGCGCCGCACAGAGGCCACATGGAGCGGCGCCGCGGCCTCGATGGTGCGCAGCCCCTCTTCGGTGAGGGCGACGATGGCGCCCCGGCCGTCGGTCGCGCATTCCTCCCGGGTCACCAGTCCGCGCTGCTGCATGCGGGCCAGGTGGTGGGAGAGACGGCTGCGGGACCAGAGCATCCGGTCGGCGAGCTCACTGATGCGGCGGCGGTGGTCGGGGCTGCCGCTCAGGTTGGACAGCACGTCGTAGTCCGGCTCGGAGAGTCCGCTGTCCTTTCCGAGGTCGCGCGACAGCTGGGCGTTGAGCAGGAGAAACATACGGCGGTACGCCTGCCAGGCGCGCTGTTCCTGCTCCGTCAGCCAGCGTGGGTCTTGGTTCATGGCCACAGCCTAGCCAGATCTGGTTGACGTGTCACCCACCTCCTCGTACCGTCATACATGACACGTCAACCATCTGGGAGTTTCCGTGGCCAGGCCGCTGTACCTGTTCTCAGGGCTGTACTTGTTCGGCGTCAGCATCGCGCTGATGATCGCCGCGGGACTTGGCGTGCCCTCCTGGGATGTTCTGCACCAGGGCATCGCCCACCGCACCGGCCTGTCCTTCGGCTGGGTCGTCAACGGGGTGGGCGCCCTGGTGCTGCTCGCCTGGATACCGCTGCGGGTCCGCCCCGGCATCGGCACGCTCTGCAATGTCCTGGTCGTCGGGCCGGCCGCCGACATCACGCTCCGGCTGCTGCCGGAGCCCAGCGCCCTGGCTGCCCGTGTCCCGCTGCTGCTGGTGGGCGTCGCGCTGAACGCGCTGGCCACCGGGCTCTATATCGGCGCCGGCCTCGGGCCCGGCCCTCGGGACGGCTTGATGACCGGCCTGGCCGCCCACGGGATCTCGATCCGCGCCGCCCGCACTGTCATCGAGGTGGCCGTCCTGGCCGGCGGCTGGCTCCTCGGCGGCACGGTCGGCGTGGGCACCCTCCTGTTCGCCGTGGCGATCGGTCCGCTCGCCCAGCCGGCCATCCGCCACTTCACGCTCCGCAAGACCGCATCCCCTGTCGTGTAAAGGATGAACTCCATGTCCCGTCTGTATGTCGTCTCGGCCAGCACCCGTCCTGCCTCGGCGGGCCGCCCCCTGGCCCAGTGGGTCGCCGAACTCGCCCGTGAACACCAGGAGTTCGAGACCACGCTCATCGACCTGGCCGAGGTCCGGCTGCCCTTCCACGAGGAGCCGGAGCACCCGTCCACGGGCAGCTACGTCCACCAGCACACCAAGGACTGGAGTGCGGCGATCGACGCCGCCGACTGCTTTGTGTTCGTGATGCCGATGTACAACGGCGGCTTCAGCGCCGCGCTGAAGAACGCCATCGACTACCTCTACAAGGAGTGGCAGAGCAAGCCGGTGGGTCTGATCAGCTACAGCTCCGGCACCTCGGGCGGGGCTCCCGCTATTGAAATGCTCCGGCCGGTGCTGGCACGCGTCGGTCTGCGTCCGGCGGCCACCCTGTCGGTCCCCGGCATTGAGCACCGCGGCGACACGGAAGGCCGCTTCCTCGCCGAACCCCTGCTTGCCCAGCAAGCCCATGGGGTGCTGGACTCCGTCGCCGACGCGATGGAAGAAAGGCGTGCCCTCGAAGGCACTCTCCAGGGATGAGTGACCTTGGGGCGAGTCTGCGCCCCGGACAAGTCGGCTCTGGAGATCGCCGTGTCCACGACGAGCAGCACGCCCGCCTCCACCCCGGGCAGGCCGACGCCGTCTCCTCCGGCCTGGACGCCGTGCGCCACCGCGAAACGGCACCCCACCGGGTGGCCCAGCGCGAGCGAGCCCAGGCCCTGCACCCGCGCTGCCGCGACCTCGAACGCGCCTTCCAGCACTGGAGCGACGAGTACGACGCGATGGACAAACCACAGGACAGCAGGGATGCCCGGGACGGGCTCCTGCCGGCCGCGAACCGGACCGCCGTCGCCCGCGGCCACACCGACCTCGCACAGCTCTGCACCGACCTGGCCGGCGCCGAGCCAGAGCCCGCCGAGGAACACCTCGAGCCTGCGTCATCCTGGTCGACGGCGCGAACGCGCAATTCGACGCGATCAACGCCGAGGCCGCGCAACGCGGCAAGGAGATCCACATCCTGATCGACTTCATCCATGTGCTGCAATACCTGCACCACGCCGTCCGCGTCCTGCACCCTGACGCCGATGGGGCCGCGGCCGTCGTGGCCGAGCACGCCCTGGCCGTGCTCAACGGCCGCGCGGCCGACGTCGCGAACCGGCTCGACGCCGAAGCCGCCGACCGACACCTGGACGCCGAGATCCGCAAGAAGATCGCCGAGACCGTCGGCTACCTCAGGAACAAGGACGGCTACCTGGGCTACGACACCGCCCTGGCCGCAGGATGGCCGATCGCCACGGGCATCGTGGAAGGCGCCTGCCGCCACCTGATCGGCGACCGCCTGGACATCACCGGAGCCCGATTGTCAGCGTTCACGTAATTCCCCATCTCGGCCTCCTTCGTCCCCACGTGCCGGCCTCGACATGACCGTGCCTCCGGAGAGGGCCGCCCGATCTCGAAGTGTGCGGGCCGAGCCGGGCCGTCAAGGACGCCTTCGGCGTCGCCAAGGCGATGTGCTGCGCTCATCCTTGACTGCCCGCCCCGCCCCTGAACCTCGGCTGACTATCGGGCGGCCCGGGAAGGTGTGGCATCCCCATGGGGACGACGGCGCAACTCCGTGGTCCCCATGTCCCATTCCGTGACGCTGGGGGTGGGGAATATCGGCGGCGTTCACACCGATGGTCACTGGCCGGCGCCGAAGCCGTCCTGAGACTCCGCGCGTTGCTCGCCAACGGCGACTTCGACCGTTACTGGACCTTCCACCGCGACCAAGAACACCAGCGCAACCACCGGGCCCGCTACCGACTCACTGCTTGATCTACGAGGTCAGTCCCAGCAAACCGCACCCGCCGCGCACTGTCCCCAGTCGAGCGCGAGCCGCCCGCAGGTACGCCTTTCGCCCTTGAACAGCAGGCCCGCAGCCTGCCCGCAGCCGCGCGATGTCCGCAACCCCCGGGCCCAGTGGCGCCCGCAGGAGCGCGCGCACCACCGACAGATGCGTCACAAGTGCGCGTTTTACTCGTTCGGGTCCCAGTCTGCGAGCTGCTCCATCGGCTCGGTGTCGCCGGTGGTCTCCAGGCCGTCGAGCGGGACGCGGTCGTAGAAGTAGAGGACCAGTTCGCTCGCTGCGCCTCGCATCGCCATGTCGCCCGGCTCCGCGTCGGCGGCGAGGTCGTCGCAGCGGACGCCGTCGGCGTTGAGGGTCAGGCGCCAGGAGCGGCCCTCGGTCGTGTGCAGGTCGATGGTCGCCGGCTTGAACGGCCAGGGGACGGTCGTCGCCGAGACGGTCGTCAGGAACTCGTCGACGCCCTCGACCGCGACGTCCGTCGGCAGCGGCTGTGCGGCCCCCTGGGTGAGCTGGGCGTCGTAGGTGTGGACGGCGATCTCCTGGATCTGGTGCCGGGCCACGGCTCCGCTGGTCTCCGGGGCCTGCGAGCGGCCCCACCAGGTCCAGCAGCCGCGGTCCGGGCCGGCCTCGCGCATCGCGTCGAGCATGAGCTCGGTCGCCTCGGCGAGCCAGGCGTCCAGGGCTTCGCGGTCGCGGGGCGCGGTCGGGGCGCCCTTCGGGTCCGTCCTCGCCGGGGGCTCAGCGCCCGGGCCCGCCGCGACGATGGCGGCCTGGCGGCGGCGGCCGTCGCCGAGGTGCTGCGCCAGTTCGCGCAGCGTCCAGTCCGGGCAGGTCGGGACCTGGACGTCAAGGTCGGGGGCGGACGCGATCGCGGCGCGGAACGCGGCCGAGCGGTCTTCGATCAGCCGCAGGACCTCGGGGAACTCCAAAATGTCTAGCATCTCGGTTGTGTATCACGGCGCTCCGGCCGCCAGGTAGCGAATTTGTCGGACGAACGCGTCGACGGCCGGGCGGAGCGCCGGCGCCGAAGCCGTCCTGAAACTCCGCGCGCTGCTCGCCAACGGCGACTTCGACCGCTACTGGACCCACCATCTGGGCCAAGGGCACCGGCGCAATCACCAGACCCGCTACCAACTCGCTGCTTGACCTACGAAGTCACTCCCAGCAATCCGCACCCCTGGCCGATGTCAGCGGCTTGAGTAGTGTGCGGCCCGGCGGCGCAAGCGCCAGCGGGGTGAAACGAGAGCTGGTGCTCTGACCGGGAGCGTTCACCGGATGGGCCCGGGGTAGCTGCGCCCGTGACGGTCTATCCCCTCTGGCGCATCAGCCACCAGAACGAAGCCGGCCCCAACGACGAGACGGTTCACCTCGACGACGAGGGCGTGTTCATCAACGAGCAGGACGGCGACGACGTCAAGCTGCTCGGCATCTACTCCCTCCGAGGCCGTGGCCGAAGAGCGGATCCGCCGCGCGCGTCTTCTACCGGGCTTCGCCGACGAGCCAGACTGCTTCCAGATCGGAGAGTACGACCTCGATGAGGACCACTGGACCGAGGGCTTCGTCCGCGTGCCGGTCTAGGCCTTCGGGTGAGCGACCCTGTAGAGGCAGGTCGTTCACGCCGCTTCGGTGGCGGGCGGCGTTGCGCCAGCGCAGGTAGGCGTGCAGCGCGCGGGTCCGGACCGTGTGGTTCGGATAGTTCGAGTTGGCGAGCGTGAACTGCCGCAGCGGTCCGAAGTGCGCCTCGATCGGGTTCGCCCAGGACGCGTTGGTGGGCGTGAAGCACAGGTGGACGTTGTTGTTCTTCGCCCAGCGCAGGAACTTCTTGCCGTTGTGGGCGGACAGGTTGTCGAGGATCACGTAGACCTGGGCGCCGTCGGGCGGGCGGCGCGGATCGAACGGAGTGCGGCGAGGGTGTTCGCGGTGCCCTTCCGGCGGCGGTTGATGCCCCGCAGGGTGTCGTCGCCGATCGAGTAGCAGCCGTGGAAGCAGGTCACGCCGTGGGTGCGCTTGTAGGGGCGGGAGGATCACCGCGGTACGTCGGCGGCCTGCCTCCGAGAGCGGGCGGCCAGCTCGGTGAGCAGGCGCCTGGCGCGCTCGGCACCGTCGCCGGGAGACCACTGGCCCCGGCGCTCCGGCCGAGCGACCGCTCCCGCGAGCAAGGCGGGCCATTCCTCAGGCGCGGGTGAGGGTGTCGGCATCCACATCCGGCCGACACCCCCCGCGTCGCCGGGTCAGCCGGGCCAGGTGCCGGTGAGACGGCGGGTGGCGGTGGCTCCGCCGCGGTCGACGACAGCCTTGACCACGGCGAAGATCGCGCCCTGCAGCGCGGCGGCCAGCACCACTTCACTCCACGTGCGCTCCTCGTCGGTGGCGTCGGGGGCGTCCTCGTCGTGGCGGAGGGTCGTCCATGCCTGCTTGAACAGGGCACTGGCGACCAAGCCGCTGACGGCTCCGAGGGCCAGGCCGACCGGCTTGTAGAGGATCTTCGATGCCTTCATTCGGGTCACTCCTTCCGGCGGCAGGCCAGCCACACCAGCACGGCTGCGCCTGCGGCCGCCAGCAGCAGGCTGCGGTTGTCACGAGCCATCCGCGCACCCTGGGCGGCCTTGTGCCGTACCGGTTCGGGGGCCGTGTCATGCCAGAGCCGGCCGGCCTCGGCGGCCTTGGAGCGGGCCCGCTCGGCGGCGTGGACGGCTTTGTCCCTGACCGGCTCAGGCAGCTTGTCCTGCGCCTCATGGGCCATGTCGGCAGCCTTGGCCTTCAGTGCGCCGGCCTTGGCCGTGGCTTGTTCCCTGGCCGCGGTGGCCTTTTCCTGGGCACGGGTTTTGACGTCGGCCTTGGCAGCGAGCGCCGCGACCGTCTCGCCGAGCTCGGCGCGGGTCTGCTCAACGTGCTCGCGCAGTTCCTCGGGCCCGGCGTCGGCGGGCTCGTCGTGTGGCTGGGTCATCGCTGTGCGCTCTCCTTGATCTCGGTCACGTCGGCCTTCACGCTCTCGATCGTCCGTTCGGGCACGGGTGGCGCGGCCTGGGTGACCTGCCTCTTTCCGACGACGGCCAGCACTGCGGCGATCACCCCCAGCACCACGGTCACGATCAGCGCCGCAGCCCACGCGGGCAGCGGCACGGCCAGCGCCGCGATGACGGTGGCCACCAGTGCCTGCAGCATCAGGAAGCCGACCACTCCGGCGCCGCCGAAGAGGCCGCCGCCCTTGCCGTAGCGTTTGCCCTTCTCCTTCATTTCCGCCGTCGCCAGGCGCATTTCACCGCGCACCAGCTCCGTCAACTGCTCCGAAGCACGGTGCACCAGCTCGCTCACCGGCTCCTGGCCGGTGCGGTGCGGGCTGTCGTCGAACCCCGCCTCCTTCGGATACGGGCCCGTCATGGCGGTCACCTCCCGTCCCTCTCGTTCCGCGGGCCGGGGAGCCCGACCCTTCCCATGGCACACGAGTACCCCGAACATCGCAGTTCAGTGGGCAAGTGGTGCAGTCGGCACAGAAAGCGACCGCCGAACGGCCTCACAAGCCGCCGGGCGCACACATGGCCAACCTTGATCAGACCAGGGTCTCCTCATTGCGGGAGGCAGCCCACCTGCGGCCCCGCACTGAACCGAACGCTTCACAAACCTCGGCGCAGCCGGATTACGCCGGGGCATACGGGTTACTCGGCACGGTGAAGCCTCTGGGACGCCGCGGCGGCGGCCCCGGCTGGCTTGTCCCGGGTGTGCTCGGCGGTGTGGGGCTGCGGGGCACACGGCGCCGGCCCGCCCAGCAGATCCGAGCGGGCCGGCAGGCGCCTGCCACGCAGGCCCCTGACTCGTGCCGCGCCGGCCCACACACAGGCAGACGTTCTGCGGAGGTTGGATCGGGAGCGGCGGACTTTGCACGTGATCAACCAACCTTCGGCCGGACCCGCCAGCGGCGATTCCACCCCGCGCAACCCAGGGGGCCGTGTGTGCTCGGCCCTGGCGACGGCTGGTGCACGTGGCCTCTCCTTCAGACCACATGCAGCGGCACGTCGGCTTCGCCGCACAGCCCTGCTGCGGCGAAGCCGGCCTGGCACCACCAGTGACCACCGCACCCGCGGCGAGAACAGTCCTCCGCCCGCCCGTCCGCAATCGTGGCCTGGACCGGGCATCCCGCCCGTGACGGAAGGACCGCCCGGCACCACGCAACAGCACGGCCGTTCCCGACCGCCAGCCGCCTCTCTCGGCGCACGGAGCCCGCGAAGCCGCGGACGGCACAGGGCTGTTGGGCTGACCCCGGCAAAGAGACCTGGCCAGGGGCTGGGAGTCAGCGGGCGCGGGTGACGGTGACCATGACGTCGGGGCAAGCCTGGAGGGCGCCACGCAGCCGCCTGTTCGGGCCGCCCTCGGCGCGGCACCGTACCGTCTCCTCGGCTCCGGTCACGGCCAGGCCTGTCCAGTGGGCGGCGCGCCTCCCAGTACCAGGAGTGCGGCGTCGAGGCCGGCCATGGCCAGGATGACGACGAAAGGCCCCCGGCCGCGCACCAGAGCGGGCGGCCCGGCCGCCGCCAGAACGCAGAGTGCGAGAGCCACCGCGATCACACCCGCGCCGGCCAGGGGTACCCGGCCGGTCGGACCGACCGTCAGCACCACACAGGAGACGAGGGCCAGGATCGCGGCCGACGCCACGGATCCGCGTCGGCCCACTCGCTGCGGGAGGCCACGCACCCCGCCCTTGATGTCGTCTTCAAGGTCCGGCAGGACGTTGGCGAAGTGGGCGCTGGTCCCAAGCAGCGCCGCCGCGACGGTCAACCACAGTGGTGGCCACGGGTGGCTCGGGAGAGTCAGCGTCAGGAACGCGGGGAGCAGACCGAAGGCAAGTGCGTACGGCAGCCAGGAGAGGACCGTACGTTTGAGCCACAGGTTGTAGGTCCATCCGGCGGCAACGCAGCCGAGGTGTACCGCGCCGGCCAGGGCCCCGGAGGCCAGCGACAGCGGGATGCACACAAGTAGGGCCGCACAGGCCGCCGTGCCCACCGTGGCCGGCCGAGCAGCCCCCGTGGCCAGGGGTTTGTCCCGACGTCCGGCAGCCCGGTCGCGCCGCAGGTCCAGCCGGTCGTTGCACCAGCCGATCGACAACTGGCCCGCGATGACCGCGGCCACCGCCTTGGCCGCAGAGGCGAAATGCAGCCCGAACGCAGCGGACAGCAGCGCTGCGAGGACTGTCACCGCCGCCGCCGGCATCGGGTGGCTCGCCTTCAGAAGGCCCGCGACGGCCGAGTGTTGTGCCGAGCCGGGAACACCGGGGGCGGCGAGGCGCGGGTTTCCTTCATCGGTCGTGGAGGGCATCGCACCACGCTAGGCGACGGCGCGCCCATGAGCGCCCGGTTGAGGGCGCCTAGGTCTCAATGTCCCTATGTTGGAGCAATGACCCGCGTCCTTGCGGTGAGTACGGTGTTCCCGCCGCACCGCTATATGCAACACGAGATCACCGAAGACCTTGTCTCCAGCCTGCCGCCCGGATCCGACGGGGAACTCGTGCGTCGGCTGCACGCGGCGGCCGGCGTGGAGAGCCGTCATCTCGCTCTGCCCCTCGACCGCTACCGTGATCTCGGCACCTTCGGCGAGACCAACCGCATCTTCGTCGAACTGGCCACCACACTGGGCGCCGAAGCCGTCGAGCGGGCACTCGACGATGCCGGTGTGCGCCCGCAAGACGTCGACCTGATCGTCTCGACGACCGTGACCGGTATCGCGACCCCCTCCCTGGAGGCCCGGCTGGCCGCACGGACAGGCCTACGGCCCGACGTCAAGCGCACGCCCCTGTTCGGGCTGGGGTGCTCCGCGGGCGCCGCCGGACTGGCCCGCGTCCACGACTTCCTCGACGGCCGGCCGGGCAGCACGGCGCTTCTTCTGTCCACCGAACTGTGCTCGCTCACCTTGCAGCGCGCCGACATGTCGATGGCGAACCTGGTGGCGGGCAGTCTGTTCGGGGACGGGGTCGCCGCACTCGTGGCCGTCGGCAGTGACCCTTCCCGTACGCCCTCACGTACGCCATCGCGCCGGTTCGGATCCTCCGTGCCGACGGTCATGGCGGCACGGAGCCGCCTGTATCCGGGGAGCGAGCACCTGTTGGGCTGGGACGTCGGCGACTGGGGCTTCCGCCTGGTGCTCGGTCCGGAACTCCCCGAGCTCGTCAGGCTGCATGTGAGCGAGGAGATCGAGTCCTTCCTCGCCGGACACGACCTCAAGCCCGCGGACGTCACGGCATGGATCTGCCACCCGGGCGGCCCCAGGATCCTGGACGCGCTCGCCGATGAACTCGGCCTTCCGGACTCGGCCCTCGCGGCAAGCCGCCGCGCGCTCGCCGCCCACGGAAACCTGTCCTCCGCGTCGGTACTGCACATCCTCAAGGACACGCAGAACGATCAGCCCCCACCCGGAACGACTGGACTGATGATCGCTTTCGGGCCCGGCTTCTCGTCCGAACTCGTCCTCCTGGCCTGGTGAGAGTCCCATGACGCCGTACCCCCTCTTGGTCCTGCTGGTCGTCGCCGAGCGCTTCGCGGAACTCGCCGTGGCGCGACGCAACGGCGCCTGGAGCCGAGCCCTGGGCGGCCGTGAGCACGGTGCCGGGCACTATCCGGCAATGGTCGGCCTGCATACCGCGTTCCTCCTCGGCTGCCTCGTCGAGCCCTGGGCGGCCGACCGGCCCTTCCTGCCGCTGCTCGGCTGGCCCGCCCTCGGCCTCACGCTGGCCGCGCAAGCGCTGCGCTGGTGGTGCATCAGCACCCTCGGCCCCCGATGGCACACCCGCGTGCTGATCGTCCCCGACCTTCCTCTGATCACCTCCGGCCCCTACCGGTACCTGCGGCACCCCAACTACGTGGCCGTCGTCGCCGAGGGCATCGCCCTCCCCCTGGTACACACCGCCTGGCTGACCGCCCTGGCCTTCACGCTGTTGAACGCGACACTGCTGACCGTGCGCATCCGCTGCGAGAACGCCGCGCTGGCGCCGTCACGCGCTCTCCCCAGCCCCGGTGCCGCGTCGTGATCGACCTCCTGATCGTCGGCGGCGGCCCGGCGGGCCTGGCCGCCGCGATCCACGCAGTGCAATGCGGCTTCGACGTCATGGTCGCCGAGCCGCGCCCTTCACCCGTCGACAAGGCATGCGGAGAGGGATTGATGCCCTCGGCGGTGCACGCCTTGAAAGCGCTCGACGTGAATGTGCCCGGCCAACACCTCCAAGGCATCCGCTACCTCGACGCCACCGGCGGCCGACGCGCCGAAGCCCGATTCCCCATGGGACCCGGTCTCGGCACCCGCCGGACCGTGCTGCACGAGGCACTCACCGCCCGGGCCGCCCAACTCGGCGTTCCGGTCATCCCGCACCGCGTTCGCCAGGTGGTCCAGTCCGACGCGTACGTGACCGCCGACGGGATCAACGCCCGCTATCTCGTGGCGGCCGACGGACTGCACTCCCCCACCCGACGGGCGCTCGGCCTGACCGAGCGACCGGCCGCCACCCGGCGGCGCACGCTGCGGTACGGTCTGCGGCGCCACTACGGCGTCGAGCCATGGACCGACCTGGTCGAGGTGTACTGGGCCGCCGACTGCGAGGCGTACGTCACTCCGCTCGGACCGCGGCAGGTCGGCGTCGCCATCCTCACCTCACGCCAACTGCCCTACGACGACCAGCTGGCCCGTTTCCCCCTCTTGGCCAGCCGCCTGCTCACGGCCGACAGGACACCGGTCAGGGGCGCCGGGCCGCTGCGGCAGCAAGCCCGTTCCCGGGTGGCAGGCCGAGTGCTGTTCGTGGGCGACGCCGCAGGATACGTCGACGCGCTGACAGGCGAGGGCCTGACTCTCGCCCTGACGGCGGCGGACGCCCTCGTACGTTGTCTTCGCGAGGGCCGCCCGCAGGCATATGAACGTGCTTGGTGTCGCTTGTCTCGCAGCTATCGTCTCCTGACCAGTTCCCTCCTCTGGATCCGGAATCAGCCGCAGCTGGCGCCTATGGTCACCCCGGCAGCTGCCCGGTTCCCCGGCCTGTTCCAGAGCGCCGTGAACCTGCTCGCCTGACCGTCGCCGTCAGAACAACGGACGGGAAGGTCCGAGGCGAACAGGACCCACCCCCGGGGACATGTGCACGAGCGGCGCGGGTTCCGGATCGGGAAGACCGGCGCTGTGGGTGAGCGTCTGGCGCATCTCCATGATCGTCCCGTGTCCGAGCGTCCAGGGTTCGTGTTGCACCGGGGTGAGCCACAAGCGGCCCGCACGCCGGGAGAAGGCGACCCACCGCGAAGTGAGCCACTCGTCCAGAGGAGAGATCTCCTCGACCAGCGCGCCCGCCCGGATGCGCAGCCGGTATCCGACGCCGTCCACGCCCCGGCGCCGCCCGCCGTAGACCGTGTCAACGCCCCGCACACGCACCGACAGCTCCGCCAGCCGGTAGGGCACCCCGATCGCCCGTGCCGCCAACATGTGGGGGGCGGTGACGTCCAGGGAGAAAAACCACAGCCCGCGGCGTCCGTCCGGCAGACGTACGTACGTCCGTAGGTTTGTCTCAGGAAAGGCAGAGGGAGGCAGCGGCACGACCCCCAGGCCGCGGACGGACGACATCATGAACGGCGTCAGGCTGACCCAGGCCCGGTCTTCGAACCGATCCACGAGCAGTCCCCTGGGCAGCAGGCGCTGGACGGCCTCGGCCTCGTACCTCCAGTGCACCATCGCGAGCTGCTCCCACCGCATGGTCAACAGCGGGAAGGCGACGACCCCAGGGACACGTCGGGGCGGCGTCCTCATCAACACCTTCTCCAAGTTCGCAAACCGGTCCTGCCCACGGACTCAGCCGCCAGTTGAGCACCTCGATCAGCCCTCCGGCCACTGGCCCCATGCTCCGCCGTGCCGCCCTTCACAGCCAGCAGCGACACGGCCACTGTCGCCGGCTCCGCCATGGCGCGATGCGCGCCGGGCACCTCGCCGCGTGGACGGCGACGTGCGCCGCCGCCACAAGAGATCTCGCCGATATCGGTGGTATCCCTCGCACAACCGGAGCGGGGCCGCCGGACGGACTGCCGCCCAGCACCGCCTGCGTGTTGAGGCTCCGCCGCAGCAGATCCGGCATGTACTGCGGCGGCCACCCTGGCGGACCGCCAGTGCCCTGAAATCCGATAAGGGGGCGCTCCCATCTCGGGCAATCGACACGCCGCACGCCGCCCCTGCCGGTGGAGCGCGGACCGGGCCCGCCCCGCGCTCCACTTCCTCGCCCAGGGACGGCCTAGCCGTGCTCATGGACTCCACCACGCCGGGAGCCGAGCTCAACGAGGAGTACCCGGACGGTGGTCGGCCTGAGCAGGCTCCGGTTGCTCTGCCAGCTGGACGGTGGCGGGTCCGCACGGTTCGCAGGACGGAGGAATTCTCCCGGGTGGGTGTTGTCCGACTGCTGTCCGAAGGGCCAGATGGGAAGCGGTCTGATAGGCGATGGCGAGCTTGTCCGTTCGCATAACCAGGCCGCGCGACTGGTCGGGAACCCGGGCGGGCGCCACGCGGTCCGCTACGAGGTGACCGTGTGATCGCAGCCCTCAACGCATGGCTCTGACCGGCAAACGGTGTTCCGGTCCTCGCTCACCTTCCGGTCCCCGCTCACCAGTCCCGGCCGGCGATCAGCTCCTCCACATCGGCGTCCGTGAACCCGTATGCCGACGCGGCAAACCAGAAGTCCTCAGCGATCCACTCACGCGCAACCGTCTCGATCCCACTCCCGGCTGCCTCGAACTCCGACTCAAGAAGGTTGAACTCCTCCGTCGCGGCCTGGGTGAGCGCATACAGGGCCTCCAGATCCGACGGCTGCTCCGCCTCGATCCGCTCGCACAGCCGCTGCAGGATCGCCCTGCCCTGGTCGACGACGTGATCGGGGAAATACGTGTCCTCGTACATCAGCCGCAGAAACGCGTGCCCTGCTACCTGCTGGTTTGTGATCGGCATGGCGCTTCCCCATCCCCGTAGAAGAACTGACGCACCGATCATGCACGACACCACTGACAACGACGCCGCCCCTGTATGCCAGACCGCTCGTTACCAGCACCTTCACAACAGGCCCAGCGGCTACGTAGCTCGGCTGCCCCGGCCGACTCCGGTCCCGCGCTCCGGTTCAGGGCCGTCCACCCGGTGGTGGACGGCCCCGAGCCGGTGAGCGGGGCTCCTCGACCGGAAGCAGGAGGGCGGTCAGAAGGCGCCGTTGAGGCCCCACCACTCGCCTGCTGCCTCACACGCCGCGACCAGCCCGTCATGGTCTACCCCGGACAGTTCAGCACCCTCGCCGAAGTCACCGTCGGCCACCATCCCCAAGCCCCCGCAGAACTCCGCGACCCGACCCTCGTCTCCCTCCGCCTCCAAGGCCGATAACAGCCCCTGCCTCTTGCGGGCCAGGCACAGCGCCGCGAGGCCCGACCCAGCGGGGGGAGGAAGGTAGCTATATCTACAGCGGTGCGGTTCAGCCGTGGTGGACGGCCGGGAATGAGGGTCCCGGCAGGCTTCGGAACCTCAGGCCCCGTGCCGCTGGTGCTCCGTCACTCTCGAAGGCCGCCACCCGCTACCTCAATGAGAGCTGTCACCAGGCCGCGGGTGGCGTACAACGTCGTCACCCCCGCCTGGCTGGTCACCGGTGGACACCGTTCCGTAGAGGACGTTGGATATGACCTGCCGATTGTCCCCGGCCTGCATCAGCATCCCGCTCGCCTTGTCGCGCAAGGACGCCACAGAGCTGCTCAGAGCCCCGTGTCGTCAGCGCTGGCTGACAAGCGCCGAGTGGGGTCTGGGTGGATGTCCCACCGCCGGTCCGCGACAGCACGGGTCAGCTCCGCGTCGTACTGCTCTGCGTCGAAGTGGAAATCAAGCGGCAACCGATCCCGGTACGGCCCCTCCCAGCGGGACCAGACCACCAGTCCTCCGCAGCGTTGCACCACAGCGGACAGATACCCGCAGCAGCCGCCGGTGCACTCGGGTTCGCCAAGCCTCAGGCGGCGGGCTGCGCGGGATGCCACAAGCGGACTGGGCCGATCCGTCCGCAGGACGTCCATCGCAAACGGTCCACGCCCACTCTCGTGGACCGCTGCTTCCACCACATCGCAGCCATCCACCCAGAACCGCACCTGGCAAGGCCACCGAGGTCCTGGTGGCAACACGGTTATTGCGAGCCGATGCAACACACGGCCACCCTAATCCGACCAGCCTGACCTTGTATACCGTCGCCCGTCGGTTTCCACGGCGGTCCAGGGGAGGCTCCCGAACCGGTTGGCCCTCGCGACAAGGCGTTCTCCGAGAAGATCAGCAACATGTGGGCCGCACCGGTGCGGGCCGCCGTCACCGCTTCCCCGCCACCTCCCGCAGATACGCGCCGAAGCGGGCGATCGCCGACGGGTTGCGGGGGCTCTCCACCAGGTCGGCGTAGCCAAGCGTGAAGATGCGCCGGTTCTTGACCGCGGCGACGTCCCGCAGGGGAGCGTAGGAGAGCAGGAACTTCTTCTTCGCCTCGGCGCTCACATCGCCGTAGTCACAGATGAGGATCACGTCGGGGTTGCGCTGGACGACGCTCTCCCAGCCCACCGTGGTCCAGGAGTCCGCCACGTCGTGCATGACGTTGACGCCGCCGGACTCGGTGATGATCTGCTCCGGAGCGGCGTAGCGGCCGGAGGTGAAGGGCTGGTCGCGGCCGCTGTCGTAGAGGAAGACCGTGGGCCGGCCTGCGCCCCGGGGGGCCTTGGCCCGCACGTCCGCGACGCGCTTGTTGAAGTCGGCGATCAGCCGGGCGGCCCGCTCCTCGACGCCGAAGAGCTTGCCCAGGTTGGTCAGGTCCTGTAGAGCGCGTCCAGCGGCGGCATGATGCCCCGCGAGGACTTCGTACGGCTGCTGCGGCAGGACTCGGTGAGGATGTACGAGGGGATGCCGAGCTTGCGCAACGCGTCGGGGGTGAAGCCGCCGTCTTCGCGGAAGCCGTAGCTCCACCCGGCGAAGACGAGGTCGGCCCGGGCGTCCAGGACGTTCTCCTTGGTGAGCTGGTCCTTCGAGAGCCACTTGACCTTGTCGTAGCCGCCCTTCCAGGGCACGCCGCTCAGGTCGCCCTTGTCGTCGGGCATGGCGAAGCCGGCCATCCGGCCCTCAAGGCCCAGGGCCGGCATCCCACCTTGACCGCCACGTGCGCGGTGCCGCGCGCTCCGGTTCCTCGTTTGGCGGGTGTCGAAGACGGCCTCGGCTGCGGTGTCGGAAGCGGGGAACCGAGAGGATTCGAACGGAGCACTACCGCTATGGTCATGTCACGCCGATCAACGGCGGGGGACGTACGGAGGTCGCCGTGAACAGTTCGACTGCCGGTCCGCTGTGCTTCCTCGATGTGGACGGCCCGCTCAACCCGTACGCGGCCAAGCCACACCGACGCCCCCCGGGTACACCACGCATCGGATGATGCCGCCGAGTTGGGAGGCTCGGCAGGCGCACAAGCCCGTGGCACGCCGTAAGCCCTTGAGGGTTTGGCTCAATCCCGGGCACGGGCCCGCACTTCTGGCGCTCGCCGACCGCTTCACCCTGGTGTGGGCGACAACCTGGATGGGCGAGGCCAACTCCTTCATCGGCCCGGCGCTGGGCCTGCCCGCCCTGCCCTACGTCGATTTCGGCGACGCGGCGGACGCCCAGGCGCGGCACGGCGGGCTGCACTGGAAGACAAAGCCGCTGGTGGCCTACGCGGCAGGGCAGGCCTTCGCATGGGTGGACGACGAGCTCACCGACCAGGACCGGGCCTATGTCGCCGCTCACCATCCCGGGTCCGCCTTGGTGCACCCCGTCGATCCCCGGCTCGGGCTGCTCAAGGATGACTTCGCTGCGCTGGCGGCCTTCGCGGGTGCGGCCGACTCCGTATCTGCAGCCTGAACTTGGGGGTGTGGTGATTGCACCGCGGGGATGGCGTTACGCCGCGCGGGCCACGCCAGGCAGTTCCCCGAAGAACCCAAGCGCCTGTTCAACAGCCCGCCGCACCAGGGACTCTGGGGTGTAGTACCCCCCTCTCGCAGCACGTCTGCCGTCGGCGAGGTGTTCCACAGCCTCTGCTGCCAGGGGGCTGAAGGAGGGGCTTCTGCCGGACGACCACCTCCGCTCCGGCCAGGGCCGCGGACCTGCCATTCGCATCAGCCAGCAGGTCGGCAACCGGAGCCGTTGCACGTCCTCGTGCCCGGCACTGCAAACAGCGCCGGGCGTCAAGAAGGCCGGTACGCCTACCGCGTGGCGAGTTCGCGTACCGTCGCCATGTCGCTGAACGGCAGCAGTTCCCCGTTGACGATCTGGTAGGGCTCGCTGCCTTTGCCCGCGATCAGGAGGACGTCGCCATGCCCTGCGGCGGACAGGGCGAAGGAGATGGCGCGGCGTCGGTCGGCGAACCGCTCGAAAGTGGTGCCGCTCGCGAGCAGGCCCGGGACGATCTGATCCATGATCGCCCGGGGGTCTTCGTTCCGGGGATTGTCCGAAGTGAGAACGCACAGATCGGAGTAGGTGCCGGCGATCTCCCCCATCCGGGCGCGCTTGGTGACGTCCCGGTCCCCGCCGCAGCCGAAGACCGTGACGACCCGGCCAGAGGCGAAGCCGCGGATGGTGGTCAGCACCTTCTCCAGTGAGTCCGGGGAGTGCGCATAGTCCACGATGACGGAGGTACCGTCCGGGGTCTCGTAGCGTTCGAACCTACCCGGGATCGGGGGCATCTGCTCAAGCGCGGCGACCAGTCCGGCCAGATTGTGCCCGAGGAGGTGGCAGGCTGCGACAGTGGCCAGTGCGTTGGAGACTGCGAACCGTCCAGGCAGGGGGATCGCCGCCGGATACCTGTGGCCGGCGTGATGCAGGGTGAAGCGGGTGCCGACGGCGTCCATGGTGAGGTCGGTCGCCCGGTAGTCCGCCTCCGCGTCGATGCCGTACGCGACGACCGCGCCCGGCATCATCGCCCCGATGCAGGCTCCGACCGGGTCGTCGGCGTTGACCACCGCACGCCGGCACAGCCCCTGGAACAGACGCAGTTTGGCATCCCGGTAGTTCTCCATGGTGCCGTGGTCGTCCAGGTGATCCTGCGTCAGGTTGGTGAACACCCCTACGTCGATGAACGAGTGGTCGAGGCGGTGGGTCAGCAGGCCCATCGACGTGGCTTCGAGTGCCACGGTGTCGACACCGCGGTCGCGCATGCACCCGAGCAGATACTGGAAGTCCGGCGACTCCGGTGTGGTCAGTACCGACCTCGGCATCGGGATCAGTTCGTCGCCGATCCGGCTGCCGCCCGTCCCTATGACCCCCACCCTGGCGTGCTCGGCGACCCTCAGCACCGACTCCACCATGGAGGAAACCGACGTCTTCCCGTTGGTGCCCGTGACAGCCACCATCTTCATCTGCCGGCCTGGCTCCCCGTGGTAGCGGGAGGCGACGACCGCGGCCGCCTTGCGCGTGTCCGCGACGGCTACGACGCATACACCGGCTGCCGACGCCCACGTCCCGACCGGAAGTTGCGCCGTCGCGGAGTCGATGAGTATCGCCACCGCGCCGCGTGCGAGAGCCGGTCCGACGGACTCGGGGCCGCCCTCGCGATGACCGGGTACCGCGATGAACAGGGATCCCGGAGCGACGCGGTGGGCGTCGAAGCAGGTGCCTCCGGTGATCCTCGTCTCCGGATCGCCCTCGATGACTTCATGATCGTGCCCGGCGAGCAGCTCGCTCAGCTTCACAAGGGTCCTCTCGAAGATGCACCGGCTGCCGGTCGTCCGGCGGTCGGCGCGCAGGCGGCGCCTGGGCACCAAAGGATGACAAAGCGGGAAATCGTGGCGAGGACCGTCGCCGTGCGGTTACAGAGGTGGGGAGGGGCGGTCGCGCAGAGAACGGTCCGCCTGCAGGGGCGGAATGATCTGGGAAATGCCGAGAATGCCCGGAATCGCTAGCCGTGGCCGTGCAACGCGCGACAGTAGATCGCCGACGCGTTCACCGGGTCGACGGCCGTCCCGCACGCGGCGGACGGGCACAGGGCGTGAGCGGCCTGGAACAGGCACTCCCTCACTGCGCATGTGCGACCCATGTGTGGAGTGTACGTCCAGCCACGGGGGCGATCGCCCACCGCTCGTTCGCACATCTGCGTTACTGCTGTCGCGCTGTCTCCGGCACCCGCGCCGCGAGGAACGCCGTGCGGTGGCGCAGCCGGTTGCCCGGCGACTCGTTCAGCCGGATGGCGTTGGTGTTGCGCGCAGAGGTGTGCGGGAAGGGCCAGCCTCTTGTGGCGGGCTCGGACGCCGGGGACCACCGCCAGGACCAGACGGGCGGCCAGGCCCTGCCCGGTGACTACCGCGTCCTCGCACTCGCGGTCCACGGACTCGCCAAGGCTGTGGGCGGCGGCGATGGACGGGGTGGTGCACGCGCCCTCGGTGGGGGTGCACGCGCCCTCGGCGGGGGTGGGCGCGGACGGCGACGGATCGGGCCTCCCGGCCGCCGGGAACGGATCTGGGGCAGGGGCCGACGGGGGGAGCGGAAGGGCGGGAAGGTGGCACCGAGCAAACCCCTCGGGCTCGTCGAGGCTTCGGGGTTGCCTGCACCCGGCAGGTCAGGCTGGCAAAGGTCCGGGTTTCGACTGGATCCCGCGGTCGAGCGGTCACTCCGTCACGTGTCAGCCGGTGGCAGCGAGTTCGCGCCCGGTGAGCTTCCCGTCGGGAGTGAGGGTGAAGGCGGTGGGGTCCATGCTCGTGGTGCCGTGGGCGTCCTCGCCGTACGCCTTGAGCGTGATCGACTCGGCCTTGCCCATGTGGATCTCCGCCTCGGCGGCGTGCGCCCACGTGTTGACGCGGATATACGCCGACCAGTGCAGCACTTCCTCGGACCGCCAGCCGCTCCACGCCGTCTCGGGAAGGAGGCCCGCCGCCGGGCCCTGCCGGACCGCAAAGGCGCCGGTGGCCAGCAACACTGCGGCCAGGACGAGGCAGATCGCCGTCACGCGGGACGGGCGGCGCAGCACGGGCACGGAGGGCCCCTTTCAGTCGGAAAACCGCCGGACAGCGCCCGAGCAACCCCGGATGAGGCGCGCCCGGTACATGACGACGCAAGGAAATCCCGGGCACCCGCCCCGGCCGCGACCCGCAACTCGCCCTCTGGTGAATGGCGGATCAGTCTTGGCAGCGAGCGAGTGTGCCGCCCTCCAGGGTGGATTTGCCGCTGAACAGCCAGCCTTCGGTGTTCGTGCCCTGGATGCAAGCGTAGATCCACTTGTTGCCCTGACCGGCGGGCATGCCAGGCGCCATGCCCGACTGCGGAGGGGCGCCGTAGGCGTCGGTCGGCGTGTAGGAGGCGACGGTCTGAGGGGTGGGCTGGGAGAACGGCGCGGCGGCGGGACCGAAGGCCGGCGGAGTGACGGGCTGGAGGGCCGGTGCCGGCGCGAGGTCCGCCGTCCTGCCCCCGGCGACCGCCTCCAGCATCTCACGCGCCTGCCCGGCGTCGGGCCGCTGCAGTGGGTCCTTGGCCATCAGCGCCTGCAGCACCGTGGTGAGCGGTCCGGCTCGCCGGGGCTCCGGCAGCGGTTCGCCGACGATCGCCGCCAGCGTGGACCACACCGACGTATGACGGAAGGGCGAAGAGCCCTCCACGGCCGCGTACAGCGTCATGCCGAGCGCCCAGATGTCCGACGCGGCACCCGGTTCCCGGCCCTGTGCGCGCTCCGGCGGCAGATAGTCGAGGGAGCCGACGATCTGACCGCTCTGGGTCAGCCTGGCCAGGGCCTCATCGCCGGAGGTCTCCATGCTGGCGATGCCGAAGTCGGTGAGCACGACCCGGCCGCTGCGCTCAAGCAGTACGTTGCCGGGCTTGACGTCCCGGTGGAGGACCCCGGCCCGGTGTGCCGCGTCGAGCGCGTCCATCAGCTTGGCGCCGATCGAGGCCGCTTCGCGCGGGTCCAGCGGGCCGCGCTCCGCCAGCACGTCGTCGAGGGAGGGCCCGTCGACCAGCTCCATGACGATGACCGGCAGCCCCTGCTCCTCGACCACGTCGTGCACGGTGACCACACCGCTGTGCCGGATACGGGCGGCGGCCTGCGCCTCCCGCTGCATCCGGACCCGCAGATCGGCCAGTTCGGCCGGGGAAGCGCCGGTGTAGGCCCGCAGGACCTTGACGGCGACCTCGCGGTTCAGCAGCTGGTCCACCGCCCGGGCGACCACACCCATGCCACCGCGCCCGATCGTCGCGGTCACGCGGTATCGCCCGCCCAGAACCTCTCCGACGAGCTCCGCGCCGTACGCCCCCGTCACTGTCACGCTCCGTTCGTCGTACTGTTCCAAGATCCGCCACGTGGCGGGCACCAGCGTAGGGGTCCACGTGCGGGCGGGTTCACACGGCCCACCCCTCGGCGCGCAGGTGCACCTTCCAACAGTCATGATCATCCAGATATCTGACGCGAGATCATGAGACTCATGCCGTGCCGTTCCCCCTGCTGCCCGCCCGTTCGACCAGGAGCCAGCCCGCCAGGGCCATTGCGCCTGCGGCCCCCCTGCTGCCCGCAATGCGGGAGGCGATTCGGCAGGGCGGGGCCCCAGGCAGTGCGACCCAGGATGTGGACCTATCTGATGACGGCCCGGCTCCGGATGACAGGTGGGCGGAGAGCGACAACAACCTGTGCGGGCTGCTGCCGGACAGCCGTGACGCCTCGCGGGTGGCCGAGCATTTCGTGCGGGCCGGGTGGCGGTCCCGATCTTCCTCCTGGGAAGGGTACGAAATCGAGACCAGCTGGTGCCGGTTGGAAGCCGATCCGGTCGACGGTGCCGCCACCTCGCTGAACGGCGTCATCGCCCCGGACCGGCTTGACGATCTCGCGGCACTGCTCACGCGGTTCGGGCTGCGTTTCATCGACAGCTGGAGACGCGGCCCCGCCTGTCTGCCCGAATCACTGCTGGGCAGCCCGCCGCAGCAACCGCCCCCTCCCCCGCGCCCCACGGGCCGGATCCCGCCCAGCAGACAGGGCAATGAATAGGTCAAGCGTTACCCATCCAGGTCAAGATTCTTGCTCCTACGGAATTCACCGGAGCCCATCGGAATAGTCGCCTGGGGAAACGGGTTTGAGTCACACGTACCCAGCCCAGGTGCAACCGTCGACCTCTTCCCGCCTCCGGAGGCCCCGTAATGTCCCAGCCGACGACCGACCAGGAGGCCGCACCGCGCGGCATACGCGGTGTCGTCCCCGTACTCGCCTTCGCCGGCATCACGGTCGCGGTGATGCAGACGCTGCTCGTGCCGGTCATCAAGGACCTGCCCGAGCTGCTCAGCACCTCACCCTCCAACGCCACCTGGGTCATGACCTCGACGCTGCTCGCCGGCGCCGTGGCCACCCCGATCATGGGCCGGCTCGGCGACCTGTACGGCAAGCGCCGCATGCTCCTGTCCAGCCTCGCCATCATGGTGGTCGGCTCGCTGATCGCCGGCTTCACCAGCGAACTCCTCGTGATGATCGTCGGCCGGTCCCTTCAGGGCTTCGCCATGGGCGCCATCCCGCTCGGCATCGGCTTGATGCGCGATGAGCTGCCCCGCGAGAAGCTCGGCTCGGCGATGGCCCTGATGAGCTCCTCCATAGGCGTCGGCGGCGGACTCGCGCTGCCGCTCGCGGCCCTGGTCGCCCAGCACATGAACTGGCACACCCTGTTCTTCGGCTCCGCGGGCCTCGGCGTAGTGGCCATCCTGCTCACCCTCCTGTTCGTACCGGAGAGCAAGGTCAAAGCGGAGGGCACCTTCGACGTGCTCGGCGCGCTCGGCCTCTCCCTGGGGCTGATCCTGCTGCTGGTCCCGATCACCAAGGGCAGCGACTGGGGCTGGGGGTCGACCACCACGCTCGGCCTGCTCGGCTCGGCGGTCCTCGTTCTCGTCCTGTGGGGCGTGATGGAGCTGCGTGTCAAGGCGCCGCTGGTGAACCTGCGCACCACCGCCCGGCGCGAGGTACTGCTCACCAACCTCGCCTCCATGATGGTCGGCGTCGCCTTCTACGCCATCTCACTCGTGCTCCCGCAACTGCTCCAGCTGCCCTCCGCCACCGGGTACGGCCTCGGCCAGTCGATGGTCGTAGCCGGTCTGTGCGTGGCCCCGCTCGGCCTGACGATGATGCTGACCGCCCCGGTCTACGCCCGCCTCTCGGCCAAGTACGGCCCCAAGACCACCCTCATCCTCGGCATGCTGATCATCGCGATCGGATACGGGGCGGGACTCGGCCTGATGAGCGCGGCCTGGCAGACCATCGTCATCTCGGTCGTCGTCGGCGCGGGCATCGGCCTCGCCTACTCCTCGCTCCCCGCGCTCATCGTCGGCGCGGTCGACCCGTCCGAGACGGGCGCGGCCAACGGCCTCAACACCCTGATGCGCTCGATCGGTACATCGGTGTCGAGCGCGGTCATCGGCATGGTCCTCGCCAACACGTCGCAGGACTTCGGTTCCGCCGCGCTCCCGACCATGCACGGCTTCCGCGTCTCCTTCCTGATCGCGACGGCCGCGGTGGCCGGTGGGCTGGCGTTCGCCGTCTTCCTGCCCAAGGGCCGTCCCGCCGCCCAGCCGCAGCTCCGGGCCAGCAGCGAAGAGGACGCGGCACTCGAACGGGCCGCCGAGGCACTGGCACCTTCCACGGCCGCGTCGCCGGCGCGGCCGTAGCCCACCCCAGGGCCACGCTCGGCGCGACCTGCTCATCCTCGCGAATTCAGGAGGCAGTGCCTCGGGTTGGAGAATCGAACCACTTCGATTGGGCTCGCCTCGACGACTCCTGGGTGAGATGTACGGCCGGCACGCGAGAGGCACCCGCTGGGTCCGGCTCCGCAGGGGCGCTTCCGGGCGTGGACCGGGCGGCAAGGGGCGAGGTCCCGTGCGCCCATGCGGTGGAGCGGGGGACCTCGCGTCGGGATGTCGGACTCAGGCCGGGTAGGGAACGTCTGCCTCACCGGTGCCGGCGGGGTTGACGTGCAGGGCGCCGTCCGGGCCGCCGATCCGCAGCTGCCAGGGATGCGGGCAGTCGGTGGTCACCCGGAGGCGGTTGCCCGTGCGGCGCAGCTGGAAGCGGGCAGCCTCACCAGGGCCCTCGGTGCGCGGGATCACGACGGTGCGCTCGGCGCCGTCGGCGAAGGCGTGGACGCGCAGCTCGACTCCGTCGGCCCAGGCGGAGACCGGGTGCTGGTCGTCCGCCCCGAGCGGGATGACGGAGTCGGGGCGGGCGAGGAGCGGCAGGGTGTGGAAGCCGTGCTGTTCACGGACCCAGCGGGGGCCGGTGACCCGGTCGCCGGTCAGGATGTTGGTCCATGGCCCCTCGGGCACGTAGTACTCGACCGTGCCGTCCCCGGTGAAGACCGGGGCGACGAGCAGGTCGTCGCCGAGCAGGTACTGCCGGTCGAGCGTGGCGGCGGCCGGGTCGTCCGGGAACTCCAGCACCATCGCGCGCATCACCGGGAGGCCGGTGGCATGCGCCTGCTGGGCCGCGTGCTGGAGGTAGGGGGCCAGGCGGTGCTTGAGCAGCGTGAACTCGCGGGTGACCTCGACGGCCTCCTCGCCGTAGTCCCACGGGACCCGGTAGGACTTGCTGCCGTGCAGTCGGCTGTGCGAGGAGAGCAGGCCGAACTGCGTCCAGCGCTTGAAGACGGCGGGGTCCGGAGTGCCCTCGAAGCCGCCGATGTCGTGGCTCCAGAAGCCGAAGCCGGACAGGCCGAGAGAAAGTCCGCCGCGCAGCGACTCCGCCATCGCGTTGAAGTGTGACTCGCAGTCGCCGCCCCAGTGCACCGGATACTGCTGGCCACCCGCGGTGGCGGATCGGGCGAACAGCAGCGCCTCCCCTTCCCCGCGCTCTTCGCGGAGCAGCTCGAACACCGCCTGGTTGTACAGGTGGGTGTCGTAGTTGTGCATCCGCTCCGGGTCGGAGCCGTCGTGCCAGACCACGTCGGTGGGGATGCGCTCGCCGAAGTCGGTCTTGAAGCAGTCCACACCGATGGCCAGCAGGGTGCGCAGCTTGCCGGTGTACCAGTCGCGGGCGGAGCGGTTGGTGAAGTCCACCAGGGCCATGCCCGGCTGCCACAGGTCCCACTGCCAGACGCTGCCGTCCGGGCGCCGCACCAGGTGGCCCTCGCGCATGCCCTCGGCGAACAGCTCCGACTTCTGCGCGATGTAGGGGTTGATCCAGGCGGAGATGCGCAGGCCCTGCCGCTTGAGCCGGGCCAGCATGCCGGCTGGGTCCGGGAAGGCCTCCGGATCCCACACGAAGTCGCACCACTGGTACTCGCGCATCCAGAAGAAGTCGAAGTGGAAGACGCTCAGCGGAATGCCGCGCTCGGCCATGCCGCCGACGAAGCGGGTGACGGTGCCCTCGTCGTACTCGGTGGTGAAGGAGGTGGTCAGCCACAGGCCCAGCGCCCACGTCGGCGGCAGCGCGGGGCGGCCGGTGAGCGCGGTGTAGCGCTCCAGGATCCGCTTGGGGGTCGGGCCGTGCACGACGAAGTACTCCAGCGACTGGTCCTCGACGCTGAACTGCACTTGGCCGACGGACTCCGAGCCGATCTCGTAACGGACCTTGCCGGGGTGGTTGACGAAGACACCGTAGCCCCGGTTGGTCAGATGGAACGGGACGTTCTTGTAGGCCTGTTCGCTGCTGGTGCCGCCGTCCGCCTGCCAGATGTCCACCACCTGCCCGTTCCGGATGAACGGGGTGAAACGCTCTCCCAGACCGTAGACCAGCTCGCCGACGCCCAGGGAGAGTTGTCCGAGCATGTGGTGGCGGCCGTCGCCGTCGGTGGCGAAGCCGGTGCCGCGCTCACCCACGGAGGTCAGCACCCGCCCCTTGGCGCTGAACTCCAGCTGCCACGGCTTGGCGGTGTCCACTCGCAGCGTCAGTTCACCGGCGCAGAGCTCCACCACGTCGCCGTCCCGGCGCACCTTCCCGGTGCCCTGTTCGGAGCCGGGCAGCGCGAACTCCGGCCCACGCCGCACCGAGCCGGCGTGGTGGGTGGTGCGTACCCCGATCACGCCCTCGGCCGGGGACCGGCATTCGATGGTCAGCAGGGGGCTGTTGAGCGTGTCACCGCGGCCACGCACGTGCTTCACGGGCGCGTAGAGGGTCATCCGGTCCTCGTCGGTCCGGACGTCAGCGACCTCGGTGGCGTAGCGCGCGGTGACACCCGGGCGCATCAGCCAGTAGCCGTCGGTGAACTTCATCGGGCAGGTTCCTCCGTCCGCGCGCGGTGCGCGGTGATCAGGCCCCGGTACCGGCGGTAGCTGTCCTTGGGGTTCGGGTCAGGGTGTCGTGGTCGACGTGGACCAGGCCGAAGCGCTGCCCGTAGCCGCGGGCCCATTCGAAGTTGTCCAGCAGGGACCACACGTAGTAGCCGCGTACGTCGACCCCGGCCGCGACGGCGTCGGCGACGGCGGCGAGGTGGCCGGCCAGGTAGTCGATCCGTTCCGCGTGGTGGACGCGGCCGTCGGGGGCGACGCTGTCGGCCTCGGCGGAGCCGTTCTCGGTGATCCAGAGCGGCGGGAGCCGCGGGTAGCGGGAGCCGCGGGTAGCGGGAGCCGCGGGTAGCGGGAGCCGCGGGTAGCGGGAGCCGCGGGTAGCGGGAGCCGCGGGTAGCGGGAGTGGAGGTCGCAGAGCAGCTCGGTGAACGCGGACGGGACGACGGGCCGGCCCATGGTGGTGAGCCGGGTACCGTACGGGTTCGGCTCGGCGACGCCGATGTCCATGGCGGTGCGCAGTTCGGGGTCGCCCTCGCGGTGCGGGGCAGCCGCGATGGTGATCGGCCGGTAGAAGTTGATTCCGACGAAGTCCAGCGACGCGCCGATCAGTTCCAGGTCCCCCGGCCGCCGCCAGGGACCGTCGGCCAGCCCCTCCCGGGTCTCGGCCTCGTGCTCGGGGTAGCGCCCGGCGAACAGCGGCCCGGTCCAGACCTCGTTGTGCAGAACCTCGGCCCGGCGCAGGGCTGCCAGGTCCTCGGGGCGGTCGGAGACGGCGTGCAGGCGGTCGAGGTTGAGGGTGATACCGACCTCGCGGGCGCCGGCCGCGCGCAGCTCCCGGACCGCGAGGCCGTGGCCGACCAGCAGGTGGTGGGCGGCCGCCAGCGCCCCGCGGCCCTCCTGGGCTCCGGGGGCGTGCCGGCCCTCGGCGTAGCCCACGAAGGCGGAGCAGAACGGCTCGTTGAGGGTGATCCAGCGCTCGACCCGGTCCGCATAGCGCTCGGCGGCGACTGCCGCGTACTCGGCGAACGCCTCGGCGCTCCCCCGCACGCGCCAGCCGCCCCGGTCCTCCAGGGCCTGCGGCAGGTCCCAGTGGTACAGGGCGACGGCAGGGGCGATCCCGGCGGCGAGCAGTTCGTCGATCAGCCGGTCGTGGAAGTCCAGGCCCTTCGGGTTGACCGGGCCGGTTCCCTGCGGCAGGAGGCGCGGCCAGGCGATGGAGAAGCGGTAGCCGTCGACGCCGAGGTCCCGGAGCAGGGCGATGTCCTCGGGGTAGCGATGAGAGTGGTCGCAGCCGGTGTCACCGGTGGCGCGGCCGAGGGTTCGGCCCGGGGTGCGGCTGTAGGTGTCCCAGATGGACGGGCCGCGGCCGTCCTCGTCGTGGCCGCCCTCGATCTGGTACGCGGCGGTGGCGGCGCCGAAACGGAAGTCGCGGGGCAGGTCCGGGAAGGCTGGGATGCTCATGCGGCGGTACCTCACGGGTCTTTCGGGGATCGTCGCGGGTCCCGGCCGGTCGGGGGCCGGATTCCGCGCACGGCGGTCACAGCTGCGGCGCCAGCCCGAGGTCGAGCAGCCAGGAGAGCTGGGCGGGCGGGTTGGAGCCATAGCCGCCGCCGTGGTCGGCGAAGGGCCACACCGTCATGGTCCGGTCGTCGCCCGCGTAGTGGGTTCAGCAACCTGTCCTCGGACCTCCCTCTCCATACCGCCCCCGACGGCCGCCGTCGGATGGTGGTCAGCGCCAGGTCCGAACCGGTGTGGCGGTGGGCGTGGGCGTCGTGCGGCGGGCGGGCGTGGAGGATCCGCACCTGGCGGCCGGTGGCACAGGAACGGAACGTCCGGCATCACGGCCGCCACGCGGTCCCCGTTGAGGCCGGCGACTGCGAGGGCCAGACCGCCGCCCTGGCTGCCGCCGCTCACCACGACCCGGTCGCTGTCGGGGCCCGGAAGCTGCGCGACTGCGTCCACGGCGCGCACGCAGTCGGTGATCAGCCCGCGGGGACGACCAGCACGGGGTGACGCCTGGCAGCCAGGTCGGGCGCCACCCCCTCGCGCTCGCCCCGCGTACACCCACGGCATGATCGCCGGCAGCCCGGCGCTCACCCGCCACGGATTGCGTCTGGAGCGGCAGTGGCGCGTAGGGGACACGATCACCGTGCGCCTTGGCCCGCGCATCAGCGCCGAGCTGCTCCCCGGCGGCTCGCCGTGGGTGTCGTTCCCCTTCGGACCCGGCGTCCTCGCGGCCGAGGGCGACCGGGTCGACCTGGTCGGGCTCTTCGCCGGCGACTCCAGGATGGGACATGTCGCCGACGGCCCGCCGCGCCCCCTGGAGCAGCTGCCCGTCGTGCTCACCCCGAGCACCTCCGATCCGGCGGCCGGCGTACGCCGACTCGCCCCGGACCGGCCGGCGTTCACCCTGGAGCACGTGGACGCGCGACCAGATGAGTCCGTCACCCTCGTACTGTTCGCCGACAGCCATCAGGTGCGGCGTTGAGGGAGGGCCGGGCGGCCCCTGTACAGGTGGGCGCCGCCCGGCCCGGTGACCTCGTCGCCCTACGACGGGGTCGCGCACACGGAGTGCTGGGCGGGGCTACTCAAGCAGCTCCGCGTACGAGCCCATGGCCATGGCGATGTCCGCCTGGGCCCAGAACCGGTGATACGTGAAGGAGGGCGCCGCCCCGCCCGCCAGATAAGCCTCGATCTTCGACCAGGCCGGGTCGTTCTTGTAGAAGGACCGCAGCGAGGCGAAGGTGGACGAGGAGTTGATCGCGTCGCCGTTCGGCATCTTGCCGCTCCAGCCGCTCGGCACGTACACCGTGTCGCCGAACCGGCTGTAGTCGGCGCGGGTTTCGGGGACGGCGATGCCCCGGCTGTCCTGGTAGTTGTTCCACATGCCGTCCAGCAGCGCCTTCGCCGTCGTCTTCGCCACCGGGTCACCGGACTTGGCGGCGTAGTACGTCAGCGTCTTGGCGAACGCGGCCGCCACGCCGACGTCGTTGGTGTAGTCGGCGACGGTGACATGAAGTCCGCTGTTGGCTCCTGGCGTTGAGGCGTTCCAGGTGTCGGGCTGGCCCGACCACTGGAGTGTGGAGGGGATCCGGTACGTGCCGTCCGGGTTGATCGTGGTCTTGGACAGTGCCCACTTGACCCACTTGTCGAGGACCGCCTTGGCACTGGCGTTCCCGGTCTGCTGGTAGTACTCGGCGACCCGCTCCATCGACCACGCCTGGAAGCCGAACCACTGGTTGGACGGCGGGTCGTGATAGACGGGCTGCTCGTCGTAGTACATGCCGTAGAACGTCGGCTTCCCGGCCGGCGGTGCCGCGTAACGGCCCGCCCAGCTGTTGGTCGCACCGCCCGCGATGGCGCCCTCGTCCGACTGCAGCCAGCGGTAGAACTCCAGTTGCCGGGTCAGTGAGGTGCTCCAATCGGCAGCACCTGTCGCCGACTTGGGCTTCAGGTCGGCGTTGGAGCTGAGCGCGTACGCGGCCAGCGGGTTCTGGTATCCGCCGTGCGCGTGGCTGGAGCCGATGCGCCAGGCCCAGCCGCCACCGGTGTCAGTGGAGCCGCCCCATGCGTAGTACCAGGACAGCAGGTACTGCGAGGCATCCTTTCCGGTCCCGGCAGGGCAGGTGGACGGCCCGACGCAGTTGCCGATCTTCTTGAAGTACTTGTCGTACATGGCGTAGCGCAGGTAGTCGCCCATCTTCGCGGCCTTGCCGACGGTCGCGGTGACGTCGCCGCCCTTGCCCTGTGCCTTGGCCCACATGTCCGCCCAGTACGCGGCCTGCACCGCACGCGCGTCGGCGTCCGGGGCGTCCGTGTACTTCCACTGCTTGGCGTAGGAGTTGTCGCCGGTGAACAGGTCCAGGTACCCGTTGGTACCGCCGTACTTGAAGGCGTCACAGGTCGGCTGAGGCACCGTCTCCCACACCGACTCCTGCGGGCCACGCTGGAAGGTGTTGATGTACGACGGCCCGGTCCGCGTCGGCCCGCCCTCGCAGGTACCGCCGGGCGTGTCGCCGTAGCCGTAGACGTTGTCGACGTCCTGGAGCCAGTGCATGCCGTAGACGTCGTCCGTGCCGTACGCGGACTTCAGCTCGCCCGCGATCGGGTCCGATCCCACCGGCACCGACGTGTCCAGCTTCGCCGGATACTCGTTCGGGGTGTCCTCCTCGGGTGCGTATGTCGCCGGCTTCGAGGCGTTGTAGAAGGAGTTGGTGGGCTGGTCCGCGTGCGTGGGGATCATGTACTTCTCCATGAGGGCCCACGCGCCGTTGAATTTCGACCAGTCACCCGTGACCTTGCCGTACATCGCCTGCAGCCAGATGAGGTAGCTGTAGGCCTCCGACGTGGTCTCGTGACCCTGGTCCGGGGCCTCGACTATCAGCGTCTCGACCGAGTGGTAGGGGATGCCCTCGGGTGAGAAATAGCCGTTCGCCGGGTTGGTGATCTTCCCGTAGAGATCCAGGAAGCGGGCGTCGTACGTCTTGGACGCGGGCAGCTCCGTCACGGTGACCGTCGCCTTGCTGTGGCCGGCCGCCGAGGCGGTGAAGGTCGCGCTGCCCGTGCCGGAGGAGTCCGCCGCGATGGTCACCGTCTGCGCGGTGCTCCAGTTCGACGGGGTGAAGGTCAGCGACGAGCCACTGGAAACCGACAGGCCCGCGTTGCCGCCCGTGCGAGCTGTACTCACCGTCACGTTCGCGCTCGGCTGCTTCGACAGTTTCAACGAGAACGTGCCCGACTTGCCCTGCTGGACGGCGAGTTGGGTGGGCGAGGCCACGACCGCGGGTCCCGAGGCGACCATGATGCCGACCGGGGTCGATTCCGCGGAGGCATCCAGGCTGTCGTACGCCTTCGCCAGCAGGGAATGACTGCCCACGGCCAAGTTGGAGGCCGAGAACGTGTAGGGAGGACTGGTGTCGGTGCCCAGCAGGGTCGTGTCGTCGTAGAACTCCACCTTGCTGATCGTCGCGTTGTCGGCCGCCGCCGCGGTCGCCGCGAGCGGGACCGCGTCCCCCTGCGTGTAGACCGCGCCCGCACTCGGACTGGTGAGTACGGTGACGGGCGGCTGGTGCGCGCCGGCACAGGTGGTGCCGTTGATCGCGAAGCTGCTGGGCGCGGTGTTGGTGCCGCTGTAGGCGAACTGCGCACCGGTGGAGACAGCAGCGCCCGCGACGATCTTCGCGTTGTACCCGGCGTCCTTCACGGTGACCGTCTGGCCGGACTGGGACCAGGTGCCGTTCCAGCCGTTCGCGAGCTTCTGGCTCCCACCGTAGGCGAACGTCAGGGTCCAGCCGTCGATGGTGTCAG
This sequence comes from Streptomyces sp. NPDC059994, assembly GCF_042737755.1. Taxonomy (NCBI): domain Bacteria; kingdom Bacillati; phylum Actinomycetota; class Actinomycetes; order Kitasatosporales; family Streptomycetaceae; genus Streptomyces; species Streptomyces sp. NPDC059994. The sequence goes on along the minus strand of NZ_JBHWUR010000006.1, from coordinate 95,977 downwards.
TGCCGCGGTTGGTGATGGTGAGGTCGGCGGTGAAGCCGGAACCCCAGTCGTTCGTCTTGTAGTCGACGCTGCATCGGACGGCCGCCGCGTGCGCGGCGCTGGTGCCGGTGCCGGTGGCGAGCATCGTGAGGGGCAAGGCGAGCGCGGCCAGGGCGGCGGTCCACCCCCGCCGCACGGCTCTGCGCCTGTGTCCGGGATCCATGTACTGGTTCCTCCTTGCGGCTTGCGGCTCGGGAGAATTCAGGTCTTGAACCCAGTGGGAGCGCTCCCATAGTGGGGACGGCCTCGCGTGCGGTCAAGGTGTGTGAAGCGTCGAAAGCTTTCGACGGTTCAAGTGGGGAAAGTCCAGCCGCACCCCTGGGCATTTCCGCCATCGGACGCTACGTTCCTTCGCACCAGTGGGAGCGGTTCCCTTCAGCCGACGCGCCGGTCACGGCGCGCCAAGCTGCAAGGAGTCGCTCATGCGACACCCCGTGTTCACTACTCTCAGCCGCCCGGTGCGCTCGTGCTCGTCGGCGGTTTGGCCTGGCCGTGGCGACGGCCGAGGGAGCCACCCCGCCCCGCATGGTGGAGTGCTCGGTCACCGGCCGGTGGGACACCGGCTCCCAGAGCTCCCTGCACCGGCGACGTTCGAGCTCAACGGGGCGACCTCCAAGGTCGATACGCGACGCCGGTGCGACACCGTCCTCATGGCCGACGGGCTCACGCACTCCGGCGACCTCAGCCAGGAGCTGACGCGCCGGGCCATCGGCCCCGTTCGCCCGGCGGCTCGGGAAACCAGCGCGAGCGCACGCTCGCACGGCTTCGTCGACCGGGTCGCGATCCGGGTCGACGACCGCCACCAGCTCATTCCCAGGCTGGACCTGACGTCCTGGACAGCGCCCCGGTCCCCGCCGACAGGTCGGTGAGCCTCGGCGCCTGGGACGTGCGGGTCCTCCCCCAAGGCCTCAAGGGCCACGGGGCCCCCGCGAGATCGCCCATCCCGGCCCAGCCGTGGCAGGGTCCGGCAGTTGACCCGCACCCTTCACCGGCGTGGATCAACTTCCCTTCCCTGCCGATGACTTGACGTGTACTGCGCAAGGCTGGCTTGATGGATTGGGAGCGCTCCCATACCTCATTCCCCGCCCCAAGCCCCCCACCACAGGAAGGCCCCACCCGTGCCCCCTGTCACCTCCGCCCGCGGCGTGCTACGTCATGCGGTCGCCGCGGTCGCCGGCCTCGTCCTGGCCACCGGCGGCCTGACCGCCACCGCGTCTCCGGCGCACTCCGCCGGCCCGGCCACCGTCGATGCCGCCGACGTCCCCGTCCGGGTCAACCAGCTCGGCTACCTGCCCGACGGCCCCAAGCGGGCCACCGTGGTCAGCTCCGCGACCGGTCCGCTCCCCTGGCAGCTGCGCGACTCCTCCGGCACGGTGGTCGCCTCGGGCGCCACCACCGTGCGCGGCGCCGACCAGGCGTCCGGCCAGTCCACGCACCTGGTGGACTTCGGCGCGTACACCGCTGTCGGCACCGGCTTCACCTTGGTCGTCGGCGGCCGGTCCAGCCACCCGTTCGACATCTCCGCGTCGCTGTACGACGGGCTGCGCGCCGACAGCATGTCGTTCTTCTACCAGCAGCGCAGCGGCATCGCGATCGACGCCGCCCTCGCGGGCGCCGCCTATGACCGCCCCGCCGGGCACCTGGGCGTCGCCCCGAACAAGGGGGACACCAGCGCCCCCTGCCAGGCCGGGGTGTGCGACTACCGGCTGGACGCGCGCGGCGGCTGGTACGACGCGGGCGACCAGGGCAAGTACGTGGTCAACGGTGGCATATCCGTCTGGGAGATCGTCAATTCCTATGAGCGGGCGCGGCGTTCGGGCGGCGACGCGGCGCTCGGCGACTCGACGCTGCGGGTGCCAGAGCGCGGCAACGGGATACCGGACGTGCTGGACGAGGCCCGCTGGGAGCTGGAGTTCCTGCTGCGGATGCAGGTCCCGGCGGGCAGACCGATGGCCGGAATGGCCTTCCACAAGCTGCACGACGCCGAGTGGACCGCGTTGCCGACCCGCCCCGAACTCGACGACAGGCAACGCGAGTTGCACAGTCCGTCCACCGCGGCCACGCTCAACCTGGCAGCCACGGCCGCGCAGTGCGCCCGGGTGTACGCGCCGTACGACGCGGCCTTCTCCGCGCGCTGCCTAGACTCCGCCCGCCGCGCATGGGCGGCTGCCAAGGCCAACCCGAACGTGCTCGCCCCGGCGACCGACAACACCGGCGGCGGCGCGTACGAGGACGCCGACGTCTCGGACGAGTTCTACTGGGCGGCGGCCGAACTCCTCGCCACCACCGGCGAGTCGCAGTACCGGAACGCCGTGACCGCCTCCCCGCATCACGCCAAGCCCGCCGACGGGTTCTGGTGGGGCGGCACCGCGACGCTCGGCCGGATCACCCTCGCCACCGTCCCCGGCGTCGACCTGCCCGCCGACGACCTGACCCGGGTGCGCGGCCTGCTGACCTCGGCCGCCGACGGCTACCTCTCCACCCTGGCCGGCCAGGGCTACGCGGTGCCGATCCCCGCCACCGGCTATGTCTGGGGCTCCAACAGCTCCGTCGCCAACAACGCGATGGTTCTGGCCGTCGCCTACGAGCTGACCGGCCGGCAACAGTACCGTGCCGGAGCCCTGGAATCGATGGACTACCTGCTCGGCCGCAATGCCCTCGATCTCTCCTACGTCACCGGCTACGGCGAGCGCTCCTCCGAGAACCAGCACCATCGCTTCTGGGCACACCAGAACGACGCCTCGCTGCCGCACCCGCCGGCCGGCTCCTTCGCGGGCGGTCCGAACGCGGGTCTGGAGGACCCGGTGGCCAAGGCCAAGCTCCCGGGCTGCGCGCCGGCGGCGTGCTACGTGGACGACATCGGCTCGTACTCCACCAATGAGGTGGCGATCAACTGGAACGCCTCGCTGGCATGGCTGGCGGCCTTCGCGGCGGAGCGGCGCGGGACCCCGGCGGTGCCCGAGGTGCGGGTGGCACCGGCGGCGGTGACCGTCCCGGAGGGCGGCTCGGTGCCAGTGGGGGTGCGGCTCTCGGCCGCGCCGGCGCAGAGCGTCACCGTGACCGTGGCCCGGAGCTCCGGCGACCAGGATCTGGCCGCGACGACGGGTACGACGCTGGTGTTCACACCGGCCAACTGGGCAACCGCGCAGCAGGTTTCGGTGTCCGCCGCACAGGACGCCGACGCGGTGTCGGACAGCGCGACGTTCACGGTCGGCGGGCCGGGGGTGCGGTCGGCGACGTTCACGGCGACGGAGGTGGACGACGACGCGGCGCCGCCGGCGTCCTGCGCGGTGACGTACCGGGTCGACAATTCCTGGGGCAACGGGTTCACGGCGACGGTGACCGTGAAGAACACCGGGGCGTCGGCGATCTCGGGCTGGACGCTGGGGTGGAGCTTCGCGGGCGATCAGCGGATCAGCAGCGCCTGGAACGCCACGGTGAGTCAGTCGGGCGCCGCGGTGACGGCCCGCGACGCCGGGTGGAACGCCGCGCTGGCGCCCGGTGACAGCAGGAGTCTCGGGTTCCAGGCGACGTACTCGGGTACGAACACGGCACCGACGCGGTACACCCTGAACGGCGTGCTCTGCTCCTGAGCGACCGGACGACCACACCGCGCAGGGCCGCCGCCCCGGCATCACCGCTGCGGGCGTCGACATCCCTTGCCGGGTGGGGCTGTTGCCTCAGAGCAACAGCCCCACCCGGACCGCTTTCCTCAACTCATCGGTGTCACACCGGGTTTGGCCGTAGGCAGAACCTGCGCGGTGACGGTCGGGTGGAGGCGGCGGGTGTGGTCAACCGGGCGGACCGGGCCAGTCAGGCGCAGCGGTACGGTGAAGCGGGCGTCGGTGCTGGAGGCGGCGATCCGTACTTCCAGCGCGCCCGGTTCGACGATCCGGTGGCCCCCGCGGCCGGTGAAGGAGGCCAGGTCGGCGGGGAGTGCCAGTTCCACGCGGCACCCGGCGCCCGCGGCCAGCTCGATCCGCCGGTAGCCGATCAGCCGCTGCACCGGCTGCACCACGCTCGCCACCGGATCGTGCAGGTACAGCTGTACGACCTCACTGCCCGCCCGGCCGCCGACGTTACGCAGTTCGAAGGCGAGCCGGAACTCGCCGTCGGTGCCGGTCTCGTCGGTCTCCACCGCCAGCCCCGACCAGGTGAACTCGCTGTAGCCGAGCCCGTGTCCGAATCCGTAGGCGGGTGTCGGGTCGGTGCTGGAGACAACGCTCGCCTGGGCGAGCCGGGCGGCAAGGTACGTCGACGGCTGGACACCGGGGTGCGCGGGGATGCTGACCGGCAGCCGGCCGGACGGGTTGACCCGTCCGCTCAGCACGCCCGCCACAGCCTGTGTGCCCGCCTCGCCGGGGAAGAAGCACTGGACGATCGCCGCAGCCTCGCTCACCGCGCGCCCCAGCGCGTACGGCCGCCCGGCCAGTAGGGTGACCACGAGCGGAGTGCCGCAGTCCAGCAACGCGTCCAGCAACTTGCCCTGGATGCCGGGAAGTTCGAGCGATTCGGCATCGCAGCCCTCGCCGCTGGTGCCTCGGCCGAACAGGCCTGCCCGGTCACCGAGGGCCATCACCACCACGTCGGCCTGCCGAGCGGCACGGACCGCTTCTGAGATGCCGTCGGCATCCGCGCCCTCGACGGCCACCCCGCGCACCGTCCGCACCTCGCTCCCGGCGAACTCGGCCCGCAACGCCTCGCTCAGAGTGGGAAGTTCGATACCCAGCGGCACCTTCGGGTGCTGACCGCCCACGTGCACCGGGAAGGCATAGCAGCCGAGCACGGCGGTGGGTTCGTCGGCGTTGGGGCCGATCAACGCGATCCGGGCGGGGGCGCGCAGCGGCAGCAGGCCGTCGTTGCGCAGCAGCACCACGGCTTGTTCGGCGAGTTCGGCGGCGAGGGCTCGGTTGGCGGCCCGGTCGAGGTCGACCGTGCCGCGCAGCGCCTCCGGGTCGCTCGGATCGGTGTCGATGAGGACGTCGGGCACGGGGTCCCAGTCCGGGTCCAGCAAACCGAGCTGGGCCTTCTGGACGAGCACCCGGCGCAGCGCCCGGTCGATCAGCCGCTCCGGGACGAGCCCGGTGGCGACGGCGTCGAGCAGGGGCTGCCCATAGGTCTTCACGGTCGGCAGTTCGGTGTCGACGCCGCTAGCGAGGGCCAGGGCGGCGGCCTCCGGCCAGTCCTCGACGACGCCGTGCAGGGTTTTGAGGAAGGCGATGCCGAAGTAGTCGGCGACCACCGTTCCGGTGAAGTCCCAGGTGTCCCGGAGCAGTCCGGTGAGCAGGTTCTCGTCGGCGGCGCCGGGGATACCGTCCGTATCGGTGTAGGCGTGCATGACCGAGCGGGGGCGGCCTTCGCGGACGGCCATCTCGAACGGCGGCAGGATGACGTCGGAGCGTTCGCGCGGGCCCATGGAGACGGGGGCGAGGTTGCGTCCGGCGCGGGAGGCGGAGTACCCGGCGAAGTGCTTGAGGGTGGCGACGATCCCGGCCGACTCCAGGCCCTGGACGTAGGCCGTGGCGATGGTGCCGACCAGGTACGGGTCCTCCCCGATGGTCTCCTCGACCCGTCCCCAGCGGGCGTCGCGCACCACGTCGAGGACCGGCGCGAGGCCCTGGTGCACGCCGACGGCGCGCAGGTCGCGGCCGATCGCGGCGGCCATCCGCCGCACCAGTGCCGGGTTGAAGGCCGCGCCCCAGGAAAGGGGCACGGGGTAGGCGGTGGCGCCCCAGGCGGCGAATCCGGCCAGGCACTCCTCGTGGGCCAGGGCGGGGATGCCGAAGCGGTTGGCGGCGGTGATCCGGCGCTGGGTGCGCATCAGCGAGAGGGCGCCGAGCGCCGGGTCGACCGGTGCGGTGCCGAAGGGACGGGTCAACTGGCCGAGCCCGTACGGCAGCAGGGTGTCGAGGTCGGGCGGGTCCTCCATCTCGTGCTGGTGCGGGGCGACTTCACCGCCCTCGTCGCTGGCACCGACCCAGACGCCGATCAGCTGGGCGGTCTTCTCCCGCAGGGTCATGGCCGCGATCAGGGCGTCGGCCCTGGCCTGCGGGGTGAGCGTGGCGTCCCGCCAGACGGGAACGCCGTCCGGGGCGGGTGGCGGGGTGGCGCTCATTTTCCTCCCACGCCCGTCAGGCCCTGGACGAGGGCGCGGCGGGCGAACAGGTAGACGACGAGGATGGGCAGCATGGACAGCACCACGGCGCTGAGCAGTCCGGGTACGTCGACGCCGTGTTCGGTCTGGAACTCGTACAGGCCGAGGGTGATGACCTTGGTGGAGTCGGACTGGGTGAGGATGAGCGGGAACAGGAAGCCGTTCCACGCCTGGAGGGCGGCGAAGACCACGATGGAGGACAGGCCCCCCTTGGACAGCGGCAGCACCAGCTGCCGGAAGACCCGGCCCGGGGAGGCGCCGTCCATCGCCATCGCCTCGTACAGCTCGGGGCTGATGTCACGCATCGCGCCGGTGAGGACCAGGGTGCAGACCGGGAGGCAGAAGGCGGCGGTCGGCAGGATGACACCGATCAGGTGGTCGTACAGCCCGGCCTTGCTGATCAGATAGAACATCGGCACGATCACCGCCTGGGCGGGAATCGCCAGGCCGAGGAGGAACAGCCGGAACACCCAGCCGGTGGCGCGGCCCCGGGCCCGTACGATGGCGTACGCGAGCGGCGGGACGACCAGCAGGACGAGGGCGACCACGCTGGCGGTGACGGTCAGGGTGTTGAGGAAGTCCCGGCCGAAGCCGTTGGACAGGTCGGTGACGTAGTTCCGCAGGGTCCACTGTGCGGGCAGGCTGAGCGGTCCCTTGGTGGAGTAGTCGGCGCGGGTGCGCAAGGTGGCGAGCAGCAGCACGTACAGCGGCAGGCCGACCAGCAGCAGCCAGATCAACGAGCCGAATCCGGCGAGGTAGTTGGGGCGTCCGCGCATCACAGGCCCTCCGCCGTGCCGCGCATGCGGTCGTAGCCGGAGAACTTGACCACGGCCAGGGAGATCAGGGTGGCGACGACCACCAGGACCAGGGCGATGGCCGAGGCGGCACCGAAGTCGTAGCTCTTGAAGGCCTTTTGGTACATGTAGAAGGCGCTGACGGTGGTGTCGGTGCCGGGGCCGCCCTGGGTGAGGATCAGCACCGTGTCGAAGGTGGTGAGTCCGCCGACCACCATCAGCACCATCGAGGTGATGATGGTGTTGCGCAGTTGCGGCAGGGTGATGTGGAAGAACTGCCGGACGGTGCCCGCCCCGTCGACCGCGGCAGCCTGGTAGAGCACCTGGGGGATGGCCCGGGCACCGCCCTGGTAGATCAGTGCGTGCAGCGGGGTGAACTGCCACATCCCCACGAAGGTGAGCACCGCGAGCGCGCCGCTGCGGCTGCCGAGCAGGTTGCCGTCGCCGAACAGCCAGGTCAGTTGGGAGGGCACGCCGAAGTTGGGGTCCAGCACGGCCCGCCACACCACGGACACGGCGGTCGCCGACAGGAGCAGCGGTACGAAGTAGACCGCCGAGAGCACGGCCCGGTTGCGCTGGTGTCCGGCGGCCCACACGCCGAGCAGGAGGCTGACCGGCGTCTGGGTGAGCACGCCGAGGGCGGTGAGCAGCAACGTGGTCCAGACCGACTGGCCCATCACCGGGTCGTGGATCAGCGCCACCCAGTTGTCCAGGCCGTTGAAGTGCGGCTCGCTGATGCCGTCCCAGCTGGTGAAGGAGAGCACGGCGACCAGGACCAGCGGCGCGATCGCGAACAGCAGGAAGAACACCGCGGCGGGCGCCGCCCAGACGAAGCCCGGGCGGGCCACGCCCGTGCCGGACTTCGGGGCCCGCGTCATGAGGTGGGCAAGGCCTGCATGGCCTTGATGAAGGCGTCGGCATCGCGCTTGCCGTCGAAGTACTGCTGGATGGCGGTGTGCATCGGGGTGGCCGCGCTCGGTGGGTACGCCTGGTCCCAGGAGAGCTGGAACGAGGGTGCGGCCTTGACCAGTTCGTACTGGTACTTGGAGTACGCGGGGCTGGCCGCGGTGTCGAGGAAGTCGACGGTGTTGACGGTGGTGGGCAGGTTGCCCACGGCGAGCTGCGCCTTGACGAACTGTTCGGAGTACATCTGCTTCAGGAAGGCGGCAGCGGCCTCCGGGTGCTTGGTCTTCTTCAGCACCGAGTAGAAGTTGTTGGTGTTGCCGACCACGTCGGCCGGGTCGCCCTTGCCGCCGTTGAGCGTGGGGAAGCCGGTGTACCCGAGGCCCGACTTGGCGAAGTCCGGGTTGGCGTCCTGCTGGGTGGAGTAGTACCAGGAGCCCATCAGCTCGAAGGCCGCCCTGCCCTTGGCCACCAGGGCCGGGGAGCCGCCGTCGGTGAACTTGACGGAGTCGTAGTTCCTGCCGAACGCGCCGGAGTCGGCCAGTTCCCTGAGGGTGGCCAGTGCCTTGCGGCTGTCCTCGCTCGCCCAGGCGGACCGGTCGCCGCTCACCGCCCGTTGCAGCAGGCCGGGCCCGCCGATCCGGTCGTACAGGTACTCGAACCACATCAGGGTGGGCCACTGGTCGCCGCCGCCGAGCGCGATCGGCGTCTTGCCCTTGGCCTTGAGCACCTTGGTGGCGGCGACCAGCTCGTCCCAGGTCCGCGGCGGGGTCAGACCGGCGTCCGCGAGCACCTTCTTGTTGTGGAAGAGCAGCACCGGCTGGGTACCGCGCATCGGCACTCCGTACGGCTTGCCGTCCACGACGGCCGAGTTGAACACCGACGGCAGGAAGTTGCTCTTCAGTCCCGGGTCCTTGGCGATGAAGCCGTCCAGCGGGAGCAGCAGGCCGGCCTTGACGAAGGGCTGGATGGAGCCGCCGCCCCAGTTGAAGAAGACGTCCGGGGCATGTGGGGTGCTGATGACGGTCTGCAGTTTCTGCTGATAGTCCGCGCCGGGCACGGTGTCGAGCACCACCTTGACCTTGGAGGTCTTGTTGAAGGTCTCGGCGATCTGCTTCTCGACCTTGTTGGTGGCGTCGCCGTAGACCATCACGTGGATCGTCCCGGAGCCCGCGTCGGAGGAGCCACCACCCGATCCGCACGCCGCGGTCATGCCCAGGACGAGTGCGGTGGCCGCGACGATCGCGGCGAATCTCGATCCCATACTCTGCCTTCATTCGAATGTTTCGGATAACTTGGCGAATGTTGTGGGAAAACTAGGACCACCCTCGACGTCCGTCAAGAGTTCGGGCGGGATCCGATCCGCCCGGCCGACCGGCTAGCATCCGTGCCGACAGCCACCCACAGCGCAGTTCGCCCAGCAGGGCAGTGCAGGAGGAGTTCGTGACCAGAGCCGCGACGCTCGCCGAGATCGCACGGGAGGCGGGGGTCTCGGCCCCGACTGTTTCGAAAGTCCTCAACGGCCGAGCCGACGTCGCCCAGGCCACCCGGGAGCGGGTCGAGGAGCTGCTGCGCCGACACGGCTACCGGCGGCGGCGCGGCACCCAGAGCAGCCCGCTGCTGGAACTGGTCTTCCACGAGCTGGAGAGCGTCTGGGCGATGGAGGTGATCCGCGGCGTCGAGAACGTGGCGCGCGACGAGGGGCTGAGCATCGTCCTTTCGGAGTCCTCCGGGCGGCTGACCCCCGGCCAGTCCTGGGTGGACGGAGTGCTCGCCCGTCGCCCCGCCGGCGTACTCCTGGTCCTGTCCGGCCTGGACCGCTCCCAGCAGGAACAACTGGCCGGCCGCGACATCCCGTTCGTGGTGATAGACCCGGCCGGCGACCCCGGCCAGGGGGTGCCCGCCGTCGGCACCACCAACTGGGACGGCGGTCTGGCCGCCACCCGGCACCTGCTCGGCCTCGGCCACCGCCGGATCGGCCTGATCGGCGGGCCGAGCCGGATGATGTGCAGCCGGGCCCGGGCCGACGGCTACCGGGCGGCCCTCGACATGGCAGGCATCGCGTACGACCCGGAGCTGGTCCGCGAAGGCGACTTCCACCACGAGGCCGGCCGCCGGGTGGGGCTGGAACTGCTGGGCCTGCCCGACCGGCCGACCGCCGTGTTCGCGGGAAACGACCTACAGGCCCTCGGGCTCTACGAGGCCGCCCGTGAGCTGGGGTTGCGCATCCCCGCGGATCTCAGCGTGGTCGGCTTCGACGACCTGCCGCTGGCCCGCTGGGTCGGCCCTCCGCTCACCACCGTCCGCCAGCCGCTGACCGAGATGGCCGAGGTCGCCACCCGCATGGTGATCGACCTCGCCCGAGACACCCGGCCCGGCACCCTGCGGGTGGACCTGGCCACCAGCCTGGTCGAGCGGAACAGCACCGCCCCGCCACAGACACCGTCCCGAACGGTTGACGGAGCATCAACCCGCCTCTAGGGTCACCGACTGAATCGGCGGGGAGACCGAAACTTTCGACTACTCGGTCTCTCCGCACGGTCCGCGTTCCACGCCCCACCGCACGTCCGTCTCTTCCCTCACAGAGAAAGGACCACGCCGGTGTCAGTCCGGACGCTCCGCCTCCCCCGCCCCAGGCATGCCCGGCGCGCCTTCGGCGCCGCCGCCGTCACCGCAGTCACAGCCCTGGCCGCCGCCACCCTGCTGCCCACCGGCCGGGCCGGCGCCGCTGACACCAGCCTGCGCTCGCTCGCCGAGGCGAAGGGCATCTACTTCGGTACCGCCATCACCCAGGGCGACCTCGACAACTCCGCACTCACCGCCGTCGCCGGCAGCCAGTTCGGCATGCTCACCCCCGGCAACGAGATGAAGTGGGACACCACCGAGCCCTCGCGGGGCAACTTCGACTTCGCCCCCGCCGACAGGCTCGTCTCCTTCGCCCAGGCCCACTCGATGAAGCTGCGCGGCCACACCCTGGTCTGGCACAGCCAGCTCCCGCCCTGGGTGAGCAGCCTGCCCACCGCACAGGTGAAGGCCGCGATGGAGAACCACATCACCAACGAGGTCACTCACTACAAGGGCAGGCTCTACGCCTGGGACGTGGTCAACGAGCCGTTCAACGAGGACGGCAGCTTCCGCACCGACGCCTTCTACAACGCCATGGGCAGCGGCTTCGTCGCCGACGCTCTGCGCACCGCGCGCGCCGCCGACCCGGACGCCAAGCTGTATCTGAACGACTACAACATCGAGGGCCGGAACGCGAAGAGCGACGCCATGTACAACCTGGTGAAATCACTCAAGAGCCAGGGCGTCCCGCTGGACGGCGTCGGCTTCCAGGCCCACTTCATCCTCGGCCAGGTCCCCTCGACCTTCAAGGCCAACCTCCAGCGGTTCACCGCGCTCGGCGTCAACGTCGCGATCACCGAGCTCGACGACCGTATCCAGCTCCCGGCGACCACCGCCAGTCTCACCCAGCAGGCGAACGACTACGCCGGCGTGGTCAACACCTGTCTGGCAGTCACCGGCTGCGTGGGCATCACCCAGTGGGGCGTCGGCGACGCGGACTCCTGGATCCCCGGCACCTTCCCCGGCTACGGCGACGCCACCCTGTACGACGCCAACTACCGGCCGAAGCCCGCCTACACCGCATCCGCCACCGCCCTCGGCGGCAGCACCAGCCCCTCCCCCACGCCGACCACCCCGGGCGCCTCCTGCAAGGTGACCAGCTCGGTCAACGCCTGGAACACCGGCCTGACGGAGGACATCACCCTCACCAACACCGGCTCGACCACGATCAACGGCTGGTCCCTGGCCTTCACCCTGCCCGCCGGCCAGACCGTGACCAGTAGCTGGAACGCCTCCCTCACCCCGGCCACCGGCCGGGTCTCCGCCGGAAACCTCAGCTACAACGGCACGCTGCCCCCCGGCGCCTCCACCTCGTTCGGTTTCCAGGCCACCCACACCGGCAACACCTCCCTCCCCACCCTGTTCAGCCTCAACGGCGCCCCTTGTAACACCGCCTGACGGCCCTTCCCCTCACGGGCCCGCACGCCGCCCCGGGGTCGCGGGCAACGGCGAGATGCTCCGCTCAAGCAATGACCACACTGACGATCGACCCCTGACATACGCAGTACGTGTACCAGGGGCGCTCGCCGGATTCCGGCGGCGACCACTCCCAACTCCCCTACCGCATGGGTCTGCTCACGCAGGCCAACTCGAACTGCTGGGGAGACGTGCCCCCACCGCCCAACAACCTACGGAGAACCATGAAGCACCCGCACCGACCCAGCTCACGCCGCGCCTGCCTGCTGGGCTTACTGGCCGCCGCCACCCTGGCGTCGATCGGCACGGCGACCGCGACTCCCCCTGCCGCCCGGGCCTCCACCCTGGGCGCCCAAGCCGCCCAGTCCGGACGGTACTTCGGGACAGCCGTGGCGGCCTACAAGCTCAACGACAGGACGTACACGACGATCCTGGACCGCGACTTCAACAGGGTCACGCCGGAGAACGAGATGAAGTGGGACACCACGGAACCGTCCCGGGGATCGTTCAACTTCGGCCCCTCCGACCAGATCGTCAGCCGTGCCCTGGCGCATGGACAGAAGGTCCGTGGCCACACCCTCGTATGGCACTCCCAACTGCCGGGCTGGGTCGGCTCCCTCACCGACGCCACCGCCCTGCGCGGCGTGATGAACAACCACATCGCCGCGGAGATGGCCCACTTCAAAGGCAGGATCCATTCCTGGGACGTGGTGAACGAGGCCTTCGCGGACGGCGGCAGCGGACAGCATCGTTCCTCCGTCTTCCAGAACGTCCTCGGCGACGGCTTCATCGAAACGGCCTTCCGGACGGCCCGCACGGCCGACCCGTCGGCCAAACTCTGCTACAACGACTACAGCATCGAGGACTGGAACAGCGCCAAGACCCAGGGCGTGTACCGCATGGTCCGCGACTTCAAGGCGCGGGGCGTGCCCATCGACTGCGTCGGCCTCCAGGCCCACTTCGGCACCAGCGGCCCGCCCGCGAGTTTCGGCACCACGCTGGCGAACTTCGCCGCGCTCGGCGTCGACGTACAGATCACCGAACTCGACATCGCCCAGGCACCGCCGACGGCATACGCGAACACGGTGAGGGCCTGCATGAACGTCGCACGCTGCACCGGCATCACCGTATGGGGAATCCGGGACACGGACTCCTGGCGCAGCGGCGAGAAACCACTGCTCTTCGACGGCGGCGGCAACAAGAAGTCGGCGTACTACGCGGCCCTCACCACGCTCGGCGGCACTCCCGCTCGGCAGAAGTGACGCTGTCCCGGGTGTCAGCTCTTGCCCTGTAGCCGCCAGATCTGGTTCTTCTTGGTGCCGAGGGCGCTCGCCGGGTCGCAGGTCCACTGATGGATCAGCGACCCGGCCGTGGTCGAGACGTTGCTGACGTCGACGCACTTGCCGCTGTGGACGGCGGCCAGCTGGTAGTCCTTGCTGTGCGCGGCGCCGACAGGCGCCCGCGACGGATACCCCGCCCCCGCGTCCACAGCCCCGGATAGGCCCAACGGCTCCAGCGCAAAACCGACATGACATGGGATGTATTGGCGTCTCGAAACAAGATCTTGATCGCGCCCAGTCTCGCGCAAGGCGCGGACTGCGTGCGGCGTGGCGGCCGACGGCGGCCCGCGCCCAGGCGGCGATCACCGGCCGGCCGAGTGCGCTGAGTCCGGCGATCCACCTCTTCGGCGGCGTCGGTGAGGACGGGCTTCCACACGACCCGAAGCGGGATCGGGCCGGCTCCGACGACGCCCCAGCCCTGACGCACCCCAGCCATCGCCATGCACTCCACGTAATGCGTCATCGGGAAGATACGCAATTGGTCCCTGCGGGATAAACCCCAAGGTCAGGTCCTGTTTTCGAGATTTCCAGCCAGACTCTACGAGCAGATGAGTGTCAAATGAGCGTAAACAAATTTTGATCAGGCTGCCCCCGTACTTCGAGCACCAGCTGTTCTTGTCCGCGACCCTCCATCAGTGCCCGGGCCGACATCGCGGCATGCACCCGGGCCTTGAGGCGGTTGCGCTCGCTTTTGGACATGCCGCGAACACCGACACGATCAAGTCGTTCGCCTCGTTGTCCGGGTCGATCGCCCCGGCCACCTCGGGCACCCACAGTGGCACGCTGTAGTGCACGAACAGCGGGAAGTTGTTGCCCAACCGGGCGCCGTAGAAGGCCCGCTGCAGCTCGCCGAACACTTCCGTGCAGAAGCCGCGCCCGGGGGCCGCGCGAGCTGTTGCAGCGCGCGGTGGCGTGAAGGCACCTGTAGGCGGTCACTGATCGGTGGATCCAGTCCCAAAGAAAGCTGAGCACAAATTACACACATCCCCTCTACATGCTGGCTCTGATGCTCTAGATTGTCCGTGCTTCAGCTGCTCGGGTACGAGGCGACCAATAATGATCTATAGGTCCGGCGTTAGGGACAGTCAGTAGTCGCGTCCCCGGCGCCAGACATGGGGGTGATCAATTCTTGGAGCCCGACAGAGGGCTTCGGGTGCGGGGAGCACCCGAGGTTTCGACGGGTTCCCGCGCGCCTCGGGAGTCTGGCAGGGGATGCGAGCCTGCTGTCGCCAGGGTGGGTTGTTCAAGTAGCGCTGAATAGCCGGGATTTCATGCGCGGGGGGCGTGGGCCTCCCGAGGGGAGAAACGGTGCGGGGGGCGGGGGCCTCCCGGGGGGAGGGGCAGTGTTGGGCGAACACGTCGAACCACTGGTGACCTGGGGGGTCCTGTGCGGCAGGGGGGATTAATCAGCCCGTTTCCGTCGGCGCGAAGACGTCTGGCGAACGGGACAATCAGTCAGCCGGAGATCGACTGGGAGCAGCGGTACCGCCGTGCCGTGATCACCAGCGATACCCTGGCCACCGCCTTCGTGGTGGCGGCGATCGGTATCTTCTTCGGGGCCCGGGACGCGGCCAACTGGCACGAGAAGTGGGGAATTCTCACATTCGGCACCGAGCTGCTGGTGCTGGGAACGCTTGCGGTGAGCCGGGCGTGGGCTCCGGCCGTACTCGGCCAGGGCGCCGAGGAATTCCGCCGGCTCGGACGCTCACTGTTCACGGCGGCCGTCGTATTGGCGCTCGGCGGGATCGCCCTCACCTCGCGCAACATCAAGCTCTGGATCTTCGTCGCGATTCCCGCGATCGCGCTCACCACCATGTCCGCGCGGTATCTGCTGCGCCTCTGGCTGCACAAACAGCGGAAGGAAGGACGGTGCCTGCGACCGGTGCTCGCTGCCGGGAGCCCGGCCACCGTGCGCGACCTGATCACCCGAACCCGCAAGTTCCCGCACCTCGGCTGGCGGGTGGAAGCGGTATGCACGACGGATGGTCTCGGGCTCGACGGTGACCAACTGGACGGCGTGCCGGTCGTCGGCCGGCTGACGGACGTCGCAGGCCACGTCCGCCGCGACGGCTACCGTGTCGTCGCCGTCACACCGGACCCGCACTGGTCACCGGACCGGCTGCAGCGGCTGGCTTGGAACCTCGAAGGCAGCGACGCCGAGATGGTCGTGGCTCCCGTACTGATGGAGGTGGCCGGCCCGCGGCTGCACGTCGACGCGGTGCTCGGAATCCCGCTGCTGCGGGTCAGCATGCCGACCTTCACCGGGGGCCGCCGGGCGGTCAAAGAGGTCGTCGACCGGATGGGCGCGGCGATCCTGCTGATGCTGTTCGCGCCGCTGATGGTGCTCGTCGGGCTGCTCGTGCTGGTGGACAGCCGGGGTGGAGCGGTCTACCGCCAGCGCAGAGTCGGCAAGGACGGCCGCGAGTTCACCATTTTCAAGTTCCGCACCATGGTCGCCGGGGCTGACGGGGCACGTGCCGAACTGGCCGACCGCAACGAGGGCGCAGGCCTGCTGTTCAAGCTCCGCCGGGATCCGCGGGTCACCCGGGTGGGAGCAGTACTGCGCCGGTACTCGATCGACGAGCTCCCGCAGCTTCTCAACGTGCTCACCGGATCGATGTCGCTCGTCGGTCCGCGGCCTCCGCTACCGGAGGAGTCCGCTGCGTACGGCCCGGACATCCGGCGGCGTCTCCTTGTCAAGCCCGGGCTCACCGGCCTGTGGCAGATCAGCGGACGCAGCGACCTGCCCTGGGAAGAGGCGGTCCGCCTTGACCTGCGGTACGTGGAGGACTGGTCGCTCGCCCTGGACACAGTGATCTTGTGGAAGACGCTGCGTGCGGTGCTCTACGGGCAGGGGGCCTACTGATGCGCGGCGGTCGTCGTCCGGCCGACGCGCGGACCGCAGGCCGAATGGGCCTGCCTGGGGGGAGGAACGGGTCATGAGGGTCAGCGTTTTCGGGCTCGGCTACGTGGGCTGCGTGTCGGCCGCGTGCCTGGCCAGCATGGGGCACGAGGTCATCGGGGTGGACGTGAACCAGGTGAAGGTCGACCTGGTCAACGAAGGCAAGGCCCCGGTGGTCGAGGAACGGATCGGCGAGCTCATCGCCGAGGTCGTACGCAGTGGAGCGTTACGCGCTACCGGCGACGTCCGCGAGGCGATCATGGGCAGCCAGGTGTCGCTGATCTGCGTGGGCACGCCGTCGGAGCCCAACGGCAGCCTGTGCACCACCTACCTGGAGCGGGTCACCGAGCAGATCGGCGCCGTGCTGGCCGAGCGGGGTGGGCGGCACACTGTCGTGTTCCGCAGCACCATGCTCCCGGGCACCTGTCTGAACCTGCTGGTACCGATCCTGGAGAAGTACGTCGGCGGCACGGCCGGGGTGGACATCGGGGTCGCGGTGAACCCGGAGTTCCTGCGCGAGGGCACGAGCGTGCGGGACTTCTTCGACCCGCCCAAGACCGTCATCGGCGAGCTCGACCCGGCAAGCGGCGACGCGGTGATGGCGCTGTACGACGGCTTGCCCGGCGAGGTGTTCCGGGTGCCGGTCCCGACGGCCGAGGCGATCAAATACGCGGACAACGCGTTCCACGGCCTCAAGATCGGCTTCGCGAACGAGCTGGGTGCGGTGTGCCAGGCGCTCGGGGTGGACTCGCACCAGGTGATGGACGTGTTCCTGGCCGACCGCAAGCTGAACATCAGCTCCGCCTATCTGCGGCCCGGCTTCGCCTTCGGTGGCTCCTGCCTGCCCAAGGACCTGCGCAGCCTGGTCCACGCGGCGCAGCGGGCCGACGTCTCGGTGCCCATCCTCGCCCACGTGCTGCCCTCCAACTCCGACCATCTGCAGCGCGCGGTGGACCTGGTCGAGCGCACCGGCAGGCGCCGGGTGGGCCTGTTCGGGTTGTCCTTCAAACCCGGCACCGACGACCTCCGCGAGAGCCCGCTCGTCGAGCTGGCGGAGAGGCTCTTCGGCAAGGGTTACGACCTGCGGATCTACGACGCCAACGTGAGCCTCTCCCGGCTGATCGGCGCGAACCGCGAGTACATCGAGAGCCGGCTGCCGCACCTCGCGCAGCTGCTCGCGGACTCCGTCGAGGAGGTGCTCCAGCACGCCGAGGTGTGCCTGGTCGGGACCAGGGATCCGGCCGTGCTGTCGGCGCTGCCGCACGGCGAAGGACCGGTGATCGTCGACCTCATCCACCTTCCCGACGCCGAGGCGCGCCGGGCCGAACCGGGGTACGTGGGCCTTGCTTGGTAACACATCGTTCGGTGACACAGCCGGCGGCGACCGGCCGGACCGGCGCGCGCTGATCCTGGTGGAGAACCTGTCGGTGCCGTTCGACCGGCGGGTGTGGCAGGAGTGCACGACGCTGCGCGACGCGGGCTGGACGGTGCACGTCATCTGTCCCCAGGGCAGTAAGCGGGACACGGAGCCGGAGGCGGAGATCGACGGGGTGCGGATCCACCGCTACCCCTTGCGCGCGGCCACCGGAGGGCCGGCCGGCTACCTGCGGGAGTACGGATCGGCGTTGTGGCATACGGTCCGGCTGGCCCGCAAGGTCGGTCCGGTCGACGTGGTCCACGCCTGCAACCCGCCCGACCTGCTGTTCCTGCCGGCGCTGTGGCTGAAGCGGCGCGGCGCGCGGTTCGTCTTCGACCAGCACGACCTGGTACCCGAGCTGTACCTCTCCCGGTTCGACCGCGGCGAAGATCTGCTCTACCGCGCCGTGTGCGCGCTGGAACGGCTGACCTACCGGGCCGCGGACGTCGTGCTCGCCACGAACGAGAGCTACCGGGACGTCGCGATACGCCGTGGCGGTCGGCAACCGGCGGACGTTTTCGTGGTGCGCAGCGCGCCCGAGACCGACCGGTTCCAACCGGTACCGCCCGAGCCGGAGCTGAAGCGCGGCAAGCCTCATCTGCTGTGCTACCTCGGCGTCATGGGCCCTCAGGACGGCGTCGACTACGCCTTGCGGGCCCTTGCGAAGATGCGCGACGAGCTCGGGCGGACCGACTGGCATGCGGTGTTCGTCGGCGCCGGCGACGCCTTCGACGCGATGGTGGAACTGTCCCGGCGGCTCGGGCTCTCCGAGCAGGTGCAGTTCACCGGGCGCATTCCGGACGCCGACCTCGTGCGCTACCTGTCCACCGCGGACGTGTGCCTCTCCCCCGACCCGCACAACCCGCTCAACGACGTGTCGACCATGAACAAGGTCCTGGAGTACATGGCGATGGGCCGACCGATCGTCTCCTTCGACCTCCGGGAGGCGCGAGTCTCCGCCGGTGACGCCGCCGTCTACGCACCCGCCAACGACGAGGCCGGATTCGCCAAGCTCATCGCGCTGCTGCTGGACGATCCGGAGAGGCGGGCCCGGATGGGCAAGATCGGCCAGGAGCGGATCAGCGGGCGGCTTTCCTGGCGGAACTCACAAGCGTCGCTGCTCGCCGCCTACGCCGTTGCCTGCCGTGACCGCACTCCGGCATCTGCGGGCGACCCGGTCCGGACAAGCAGGAGGCCGCGCCGTTGAGCGATGACCCGATACGCCTGGTCACGGTCGGGCGGATTCTCCGCCGGCGGTGGCGGCTTCTCGCCATCCTCACCGTGATGGGCGCGCTCGTCGGCTACGGCACCTCGATGCTGTTTCCGCCGCGATACACGGCGTCGGCATCGGTACTGCTGCCGGGGCAGTGGGAGGAGCGCGAGCTGCTGACTCAGGCGGAGATCGCCACCAGTTCGGCGGTCGTCGACCGTGCGGCTACCACGCTCGGCTGGACCGGCGTCAGCGGCGCCGAGCTGCGGGATCAAGTGAGCGCCAAGGCCGCCGACGGGAACATCATCAAAATCTCGGGTACGGCCGACACCCCGGAGCGCGCGCAGCGGCTCTCCGACCAGTTGGCCCAGCAATTCGTCACATTCGCCGCGCGGATCGCAGGCGACAACACCGACCCCGACGCGGCAGCGGGGCCCGAGGCACTGCGGCAGAAGGTGGAGCAGACCAACCGCCGCATCACCGACCTGGCCAATGCGGCCGATCCCGGACAGACCGTGGAGAGCGTGCAGGCCCGCACCGAACTCGAGAAGCTGCGTACCGCGCTGCAGGAGGCCATGAAGAAACTGGACCAGGCCGACCCGGCGGTCAACAAGGCCGGCATGGTCGTCATGGGGCCGGCGGCCCGGCCGACCGGCGAGGCACCGCCGACGAGGATGCAGCTCATCGTCGCCGGGGCGCTGCTGTTCCTCGTGCTCGCGGTCATCGGCCATCTCACCGCCGCACGGGTGAATCGCCGACTGCGCACCGAACCGGAGATCGCCGCGGCACTGGGCTCGGCGATCCTGGGCACCGTCGACGTACCTGATGAACAGCCCGCGCACCGGCCGAAAGGCCGTGACCCACGGGCCTGGATCCGCCGGCTGCTTGGCGTCGACACCCGGTGGGACATACCGACCCCGCAGACGTCCGGCGACGAGGCCAGCAGGCAGATCCGCTACCGGCGGGTGTGCGCTCGCCTCCGGGACCAACTGCCGGCCCCCCGGCGGCTGCTGGTGGTCGTACCGGACGGCGACGAGATCGCCCACCGGGCCGCCGGGCAGCTCGTCGCCGAGGCCAGGAGCGGTCCTTCCCCAAGCTCTCCGAGCAGGGGATACCCCATGCTGCGGGTGGTGGGAGTTCCGGTGTCCCAGCCGATGGTGCCGGACCGCGACACCGAGTCCGGTGCCCTGGTCGTGCTCAGCGCGGGCAGCTGGACCGCAGAGGAGCTCGCCGGCATCGCCGAGGCGTGTGCGGACGCAGGGCATGAGGTCGTCGGCATCGTCGTCGCCGCCACGGTCCGGGCGTGTCCGACGCGAACTGCCGGCCCTCCTCCGCATCACGCAACGCCGGCGCTCGCGGTTCGCGGCCACGCGAGCGGAGGTTCTGTGTGACGACGAGCAAGACTTCGGAGTCGTCGGCCGCCGCTCCGCTGCTGGACCTGCAGGCGCTGGTGGTGGCGGTTCGCAGGCGCCGCCGCTTCTGGTGCACCATGGCGCTGCTGGGGCTGCTGGTCGGCGCGGCGATGGCGGTCCTGATGCCGCCGCCGCCGACCGCGGTGACCAAGGTGCTGGTCACACATCAGGAGGACCAGCCGAACGACCCCGGAACGCTGATCCGCACCGACGTCGCGCTGCTGGGGACCACGCGGATCGCCAGCAAGGCCCTGCAGTCCCTCAAGTCCCCGGAAAACCCGGAAGACTTCATGCGCAACTACCGGGGCACCGGCTTGACCAACAACCTGCTGCAGATCGATGTGACAGGTGACAGCGACGCGGAAGCCGTGTCCCGGGCCAAGGCGCTGGCCGATGCCTTCGTCGCGGACCACGTGAGACGGATGCAGGAGGCCGCGAAGGCCGAGGCCAAGGCGCTGCTCGACCAGCGTGACCGCATGCGGGACGAACTCGCCCAGGTCAACAAGGCGATCGGGAACCGATCGCCGGGGGGCGACCCGAAAGCGTCGGCGAGCATCGAGTCGCTCTTCGCCCGCCGGGCCGAGCTCAACTCGCGGATCGCCGATTTCGACCAGCGCGCCGCGGAGGCACGCACCGGCACGCCCAAGCTCATCGCCGGCACGCAGATCGTGGACGGCCCGCGCGCGGTGCAGCACTCCCTGCCCAGGGCCGCTGTCACCAACGCAGCGATCGGGCTCGTCCTCGGGCTCGTCCTCGGGCTCGCGCTGGCCGCGGTCGGCACGGTGGTGGCGGACCGCCCCGTGCTGCGCCGGGAGATCGCGGCGAACCTGGGCGCCTCGGTCATCGCGGAGCTGCCCCGCGCGTCCTTGCGGTCGGGCAGGCTGTGGCGGCGACGACGGACCCGGGTGGCGCGCGAACGGCTCTCCACGACCCTGGCCCGCACCGTGCGCGGCTCCACTGAGCCGGTGTCGCTGCTGGAACTGGGCTGTGCGCACAGCACGAGCGTGATCGCCCTGGACCTCGCCGAGGCACTGGCGCCGGACGGGCCAGTGGTCATCATCGATGGTCTGCCCGGCCCGCAGCTCGCCAACAGCCGCCAGAAGCCAGGAGGCCCGACCGTGGTCAGCGGCGAGCGTTCCGCGGCCGTGCTGCATGAGGAGCGCCGGCTCGGCGTCGGCTCGGTCGCTCCCGGCACGGCGTGGACCGACCTCCAGTACCTCGGCAGCCAGACCATGCTCGTCGTGCGTGCCGGGCACGGCAGCGCCGCATGGCTGCACACCGTGGCGCGGCAGCTCGCTGACCAGCGCATTCCGGTGATCGGTGTGGTGCTGATCGACCCCGATCCGCGTGACCGGACCGACGGCACCCTGTGGGACGGACTGCACACCGCGCTGCGCGGCCACAACGAGTGGCTGGCCCGGCAGAACGGAACGGGCCGGCGGCGGACGGAGCGGCCGCCGATGCCGGCCGCACGGGTCCCGGACAGCGACCAGGAGGCGCGGTAGAACATGTGTGGCATCGCAGGCACTTACCAATGGCCGGACGGGAAGGCCGTGACCGACCGGCTCACCGACACCCTCGCCCACCGCGGTCCGGACGGGGCGGGCCGGTACAACCATTCCGCCGGTGACGGCGAAGTGCACCTCGGGCACCGCCGGCTGGCCATCATCGACCTGTCCGAGACCGGCGCCCAGCCGATGGTCTCGGGCGGCCTCGCCCTGACGTACAACGGCGAGCTGTACAACGCGCCCGAACTGCGTGCCGAACTGGCAGCCGCCGGGGTGCGCTTCCGCGGTACCTCCGACACCGAGGTGCTGCTTGAGGCCTGGCGGCGCTGGGGCACGGACTGCCTGCCCCGGCTGCGCGGCATGTTCGCGTTCGCGATCTTCGACGAGCGAACCGGTGAACTGGCGCTCGCCCGCGACCAGCTCGGCATCAAGCCGCTGTTCCTGCTCCGGCGCGGTACGGGCCTGGTCTTCGCCTCCGAACTCAAGGCGCTCGCCGCCGTGACCGGCGGGTCGCTGCAGGTGGACCATGCGGCGCTGGTGGCCTCGCTGCTGTACTACTGGGTGCCGGACTCGCGCTGCGCGTTCCGCGAAGCGGAGAAGCTGCCGCCGGGGAGCTGGCTGAGGTGCCGGCCCGACGGCCGGGTGGAGCGCGGCCGGTTCTGGAACCTCCGTGACGTCGCCGCCGAGGCCCGGGAGCAGGCTCTGAGCGGCGAGCAGCCGGATGTGGCCGCCATCGTCGAGGAGTCGACTCGGCGCCATCTGCTCTCCGACGTACCCGTGGCGACCTTCCTCTCCGGCGGTCTTGACTCCAGCTACCTGACCGCGCTGGCGGCCCGCGACCGACCCGGGATCTCCGCATATACGATCGGGTTCCGCGCCGAGGACGCCAAGTTCGAGGCGATGCCGGACGACCTGCGCTATGCCCGGCAGGTGGCCGAGCAGTTCGGCGTCGACCTGCATGAGATCGAGATCGCTCCGAATGTGCTCGACCTGCTGCCGGAGATGACGTACCACCTGGACGAGCCGATCGGCGACCCCGCCGCGATCAACACCTTCCTGATCTGCTCGGCCGCCCGGGAGGCCGGGGTCAAGGTGATGCTCTCCGGGATGGGCGCCGACGAGCTGTTCGCCGGTTACCGCAAGCACCTGGCCAACCTGCTCGCGCTGCGCTACCAGCGCATTCCGCGCCCCCTTCGGCGCGGTCTGTCCAGGGCCGTGGACCGGCTGCCGGTCGCCACCTCCCGCCGGGGGTACCGGTCGGTGCGCTTCGCGAAGCGGTTCCTCTCCTTCGCCGATCTGCCGGAGGAGACCGCGTTCCGGCGCAGCTACACCATGTACGACCAGGACGAGCTGCTCGCCCTGGTCCATCCGGACTTGGCCGGGACGGTCGAGGACGTGCTGACCGAGCACGCGGACATCTATCAGGACAACGACCTCGACGACTTCGTCAACCGCATGTGCCTGGGCGACGCCCGGATGTTCCTGCCGGGTCTGAACCTCACGTACACGGACCGGTCGAGCATGGCCGCGTCGACCGAGGTGCGGGTGCCGTACGTGGACGTCGAGGTGGTCAAGGCGGCGTTCGCCGTGCCCGGTGATCGCAAGATCGTCGGACGGCAGGGCAAGGCCGTCCTCAAGGAGGCGGCCACCTCGATCCTCCCCCGGGAGATCGTGTACCGGCCCAAGGGCCTGTTCAGCGCCCCGTTGCGCGCCTGGATGAGCCGGGATCTGGCACCGCTGGTGCGCGAGGTGGTCAACGACGGCGTGCTCGTCAATTCCGGGCTCCTGCGCCGCGACGCGCTGGCGCGCATGGTCGCCGAGGACGCCGCCGGGCAGCGGGACTTCTCCAAGCATCTGTGGCATGTGCTGACCCTGGAGTACTGGTATCGCGGCGCGACCTCTGGCTCCGGCCAGAGCCGGGCGGCCTGACGCGTTGAAACAAGAGGAGCTCGGGTGAAACAAGTTGTGCAGAACTACAAGAGTGGCGAGTTGGCGGTGCTCGATGTGCCGGTGCCGGGGTGCAAGCCGGGCGGTGTGCTGGTCCGCAGCGCCTACTCGCTGATATCCACCGGGACCGAGCTCATGAAGGTGTCCGAGGCCGGGATGTCGATGCTGGGCAAGGCCCGCTCCCGGCCGGACCAGGTGGCCAAGGTCATGCAGAGCGTGGCCACCAACGGGGTGCCCGCCACCTACCGCAAGGTGATGGGCAAGCTGGACTCCTACACGCCGCTGGGCTACTCGCTGTGCGGGGTGGTCGAGCAGGTCGGCACCGGGATCGACGATGTGAAGGTCGGCGACCTCGTGGCCTGCGCCGGCAATGAGCACGCGCTGCACGCCGAGCTGAACTGGGTACCGAAGAACCTCTACGCCCGGGTGCCGGACGGCCTCGCGCCGCGGCACGCGGCCTTCGGCACCGTCGGATCGATCGCGTTGCAGGGCGTCCGCCGCGGC
Source organism: Streptomyces sp. NPDC059994 (assembly GCF_042737755.1). Classification (NCBI taxonomy): domain Bacteria; kingdom Bacillati; phylum Actinomycetota; class Actinomycetes; order Kitasatosporales; family Streptomycetaceae; genus Streptomyces; species Streptomyces sp. NPDC059994. The sequence goes on along the minus strand of NZ_JBHWUR010000006.1, from coordinate 71,806 downwards.
GAGTCACAACTCGGCGACGTGGCGCTGGTCATCGGCCTCGGGCTGATCGGACAGCTGGTGGTCCAGCTGCTCGCCGCCTCGGGAGTCCGCGTCGTCGGGGCCGACCCCGACCCGGTGCGCTGCGAGCTCGCCGAGCGCCTGGGCGCTGCGGCCTGCGGCGATCCCGCGTCCACGGCCGTGGAAGCCACCGTCGCCGAGCTCACCGGCGGTCACGGCGTGGACCAGGTGTATCTGGCCGCCGGCGGCGGCAGCAACCAGCCCGTCGAGCTGGCCGCCCGGCTCTGCCGGGACCGCGGCCGGGTCGTCGACATCGGCAAGTGCCGCCTGGACCTGCCGTGGAACGCGTACTACGAGAAGGAGCTCGACGTCCGGTTCTCGCGCAGTTACGGCCCCGGGCGCTACGACCCGGAGTACGAGCTGGAGGGGCGGGACTACCCGATCGGCTACGTGCGCTGGACCGAGCGCCGCAACCTGGCGTGCTTCCTCGATCTCCTCGCCCGCCGCCGCGTCGACGTGGAGCCCCTGGTCTCCCACATCGCCGACTTCGATGACGCCGTCGAGACGTACCAGCGCCTGAAGGACGGCGACCTGAAGGCCGTGGCTGTGCTGTTCCGGTACCCCGAGCAGAAAGAGGAAGCGGGGGATGCGGAGGCCCCGGCGGTGGCCGTGCCCGCGGTGCGACGCGGCGGCCGAGCATCCGCCCCGGCCCGGTCCGCCAAGGCGCCGGTGCGGCTGGCGTTCGTCGGCGCGGGAAACTACGCGACGTCGATGCTGCTGCCGCACCTGGCCCAGCGCGACGGCGTCGAGTTGTCCACGGTCGTCACCACGACGGCGCTGTCCGCGGCCAACGCGAAGCGGAAGTTCGGCTTCGCCGGGGCCACCACCGATCTCGACGCCGTGCTCGGCGACACGTCCATCGACGCGGTGTTCGTCGTCACCCGGCACAGCTCGCACGCCGAACTGACCCGGAGAGCGCTCCTCGCCGGCAAGGCGGTGTTCGTGGAGAAGCCGCTGGCGCTCACCGAGGACGAGCTGGCCGGCGTGCTCGCGGCGGTGGAGGAGTCCGGCAACGACCGGCTGCAGGTGGGCTTCAACCGCCGGTACGCACCGCTGCTGCAGGAGGCCAGGAAGCGGTTCGGCGCCCGGACCGGTCCGGCGAGCCTCCGCTACCTCGTCAACGCGGGCCGGCTGCAGCACGGCAGCTGGTACCTCCACCAAGGCACCGAGGGCTCGCGGTTCGCCGGCGAGGGCGGGCACTTCATCGACACGGCGAGCTGGCTGCTCGGGGCCGACCCGGTATCGGTGTACGCGGTCGCCGCGTCCGGCAACGAGGACCTGCAGGTCGTGCTGCGCTATCCGGACGGGTCCACCGCCACCATCAGCTACGTCACCACCGGCGCGACCGGCTTCCCCAAGGAGACGCTGGACCTCATCGCGGACGGCAAGGTGCTGCGGCTCGACGACTTCGTCCGTGCCTCGGTGTACGGCAGCAAGAAATGGGTCAGCTCACGGCTGCCCAAGGCCCGGGACAAGGGCCAGAACGCCGAGCTGGCCGCGTTCATCAAGGCCGTGCGGACCGGCGGGCCGATGCCGGTGCCGCTGGAGTCGCTGGTCGCCACCACGGCGGCCACCCTCGCCGTGCAGTCCGGCCTGGTCGGCGGCGCACCCGTGACGTTGGCGAGAGCGCGATGACCATGAGCGCGGGCTGGTACTTACGGCGGCTGTCCCGGATGGGACCACGGGAGGTCGGCGGCCGGGCGGGCGACGCGGTGCGCAGGCGGCGGTGGCGGTCGGCGCGGCCGAACTGCCCGCGCGTGACCGGCGCCCGGTTCACCGCGGTACTGCCCGCCGGGACGATCGCCGCAGTGCCACCGGACGCCGCGAAACGTCTCATCGCGGCCGCGGACCGGCTGATGGAAGGGCACGCCGAGTATTTCGGGGTGGACCGCCACGACCTCGCCGACCCGGACTGGTGGTGCGACCCGAAGACCGGGCGCCGGGCTCCGTGGGGCTACGCCTTCGACGTGCCGTACCGCAACGAGGACGCGGTCGGGGACATCAAGCAGATCTGGGAGCTGTCCCGGCATCAGTACCTCACCGTGCTCGCCGCCGCCTACGCGATCACCGGGAACGAGCGGTACGCCGAGCGAGTGGCCCAGCACCTGCGGTTGTGGTGGGCGGCCAACGCACCGCTGCGCGGCGTGCACTGGATCAGCGGCATCGAGCTGGGCATCCGGCTGCTTTCCTGGGTGTGGATCCGTCGGCTGCTCGACGGCTGGCCGGGCGCGGCCGGGCTGTTCGAGGACAACCCGGTGGCGCGAAACCAGATCTGGCACCACCAGCGCTGGCTGGCCGCCTTCCCCAGCCGGGGGTCTTCGGCGAACAACCACGTCATCGCCGAGGCCGCCGGGCAGTTCGCCGCGGCCTGCGCGTTCGGGTGGTTCCCCTCCTCGGCGCGTTGGCGGGCCGGCGCGCTGCGGTCGCTGGAGCGGCACCTGCGCGGCAACACCTTCGCCTCCGGCCTCAACCGCGAACTGGCCACCGAGTACCACGGACTGGTGCTGGAGCTCGGTCTGGCCGCGGTGGCCGAGGCGGATGCCGCCGACGTGCCGGTCCCCGCGTCCATCCGGCTGGTGCTGCTGCGGATGACCGACGCGCTCGCGGCCATCGTGGACAGCCGGCTGCGGCCGCCGCGCCAGGGGGACGCGGACGACGGCCACGGTCTGGTCGTGGACGGCGCGGGCACCGACCGCTGGGCCTCGCTCCTGGCGACCGGGGACGCCGTGTTCGGCCGGCTCGCCTGGTGGCCGGACGTGACCGCCACCGATGTGCGCACCCCGCTGCTGGCCGCGCTCATCCGGCCGTACTCGAAAGACGAAACCGCACCGGCCGTGACCCGCCCTCCAAGCCGACCAGGCCACTTCGCCGACGCGGGCATGACCATCCTGCGCGGTCCGGAAGAGATCTGGTGCCGCTGCGACGGTGGTCCGCACGGTTTCCTGTCCATCGCCGCGCATGCCCACGCGGACGCGCTGTCCGTGGAGGTCCGGCACGACGGGATCGACGTGCTCGCCGACCCGGGGACGTACTGCTACCACGGGCAGCCCGAGTGGCGGAAGTACTTCCGGTCGACCCTCGGCCACAACACCCTGCGACTGGACGGCGGTGACCAGTCCGTCTCCGGCGGACCGTTCCTGTGGACCCGGCATGCCCGCAGCCGCGTCCTGGTCGCGGACCCATCCGAGGAGGGTGTGGCCCGCTGGTGCGCCGAGCACGACGGCTACCAGCCCTCCGTGCACCGCCGCCGGGTGGAGCTGACCGCCGCAGCCAAGGAGCTGCGGGTGGTTGACGAGGTGCGCGGCCCGCGCCGGGCGGTGCACCTGGCGTTCCACCTCGGCCCGGCGATCGCCGCGGACCTGGCGGGGAACCAGGCGGTGCTCACCTGGACCCGGGACGGCGATGACCGCTCCGCCGTGCTCGACCTGCCCGGGCAGCTGTCCTGGCGGGCACATCGCGGCGAGAGTGACCCGCCGCTGGGCTGGTACTCCGCCGGCTTCGGGCGCAGGGAACCCACCACCACGCTGGTCGGCACCGGCTTCGCCGACGGCACGCAGGGGTTCACCACCGTGCTCAGGTTCCGCGGCTAGGGGGGCGCGTGGGGATCAAGAGGCGGCACTGGGCGTCGGCGGCGGCACCGCTGGCGCTGGCCCTGCTGGCGGCGACCGGCTGTAAGAGCACGCCGGACGCCGGGGCGGAGCCGAAGGCCGCGCCATCCACGTCCGCAGCCCGATCCGTTGCCAGGGTGTGCGCCAAGCCCGCGGCCGGGCCGTCGAAGGCACCGGCGGGCGCGGTGACGGTCGACCCCGCGGTGGCCGGTGACCTGGCTGCGAAGACCAAGAGCAGCCCCCCGAACACCACGTTCTGGCTTCGACCGGGCAAGCACACGCTCGAACCGGACCGCTACGCCCAGGTCATCCCCAAGGAGGGGAACATCTACCTCGGCGCGCCAGGCGCGGTGCTCGACGGCCGCAAGACCAACCAGTACGCGTTCGGCGGCACCGCTCGCAACGTCACCATCCGCTACCTGAGCGTGCAGGGATTCGTCGCGCCGCAGAACGAGGGCGTGGTCAACCATGATTCGGCCGACGGGTGGGTGATCGAGCACGCGACGATCCAGCACAACTCCGGCGCCGGGCTGATGGCCGGGGCCCGCCAGCAGGTACGCGCCAGCTGCCTGCGCGGCAACGGCCAGTACGGCATGAACGCGTACAAGGACGGCGACCCCATCAGCGGCCTGGTGATCGAGGGCAACGAGATCGTGGCCAACAACACCGACGACTGGGAGCGGCGCAAGCCGGGCTGCGGCTGCACCGGAGGCGTCAAGTTCTGGGCCGTCAACGGCGCCGACATACGCGGCAACTGGGTGCACGACAACCGCGGAGCCGGGTTATGGGCGGACACCAACAACAACGACTTCCGCGTCGAGGACAACGTGCTCGAAGCCAACGACGGTGCCGCGCTGATCTACGAGACCAGCTACAACGCGGTCATCCGGAACAACACCATCCTGCGGAACAACTGGGTCCAGGGCCGCAAGTACGCCGACCGCGGCGACACCTTCCCGTATCCGACCATCTATCTGTCCGAGTCCGGCGGCGAACCACGGATCCGAGCCCGCACGGACAAGATCGAGATCGACCGGAACGTGCTGGAGAACAACTGGTCCGGAATCACCCTGTGGGAGAACGCCGACCGGTTCTGCAACAGCCCGGCCAACACCTCGTCCGGCGACTGCACGTTGCTGGTGCCGCACTCCGACCGCTGCGCGCGGCCGGCGATCACCACCGCACCGCTCTACACCGACTGCCGGTGGAAGACCCAGCGGGTGGACATCCACAACAACCGCTTCGTGCTGGACACCTCGGTCGTCGACTGCACGGTCAAGTGCGACCGCATGGCGGTGCTGGCCAACTACGGCACCTATCCGGACTGGTCGCCGTACCAGGGCGAGCGGGTCGCTGAGGCGATCACCCTCAAGCAGCACAACCGCTGGCACGACAACGTCTACACCGGACCATGGAAATTCGTCGCCCACGACCCGAGCCGGGTGCTCGACTCCGGGCAGTGGCAGGGCACGCCGTACCAGCAGGACGCGGGCAGCACCTTCGCCCCACAGGCCGGTGGTTGAGATGCGCGGGAACCTGATGCGCGGTGGGCTGCCGGGCGGACCGGATACGGCGGGCACGCAGCCCGGCGCCGAACCGCGCCCGGCCGGCACACCGAGGATCGTCGGGATCGTCTGGGGGTTGCTGATCCTCAACACGCTCGGCTCCGCCGGGGCGAAGACCATCATCCCGCTGCCCCGCTCCCTCATCCAGCTGGTCACCATGGGCGCGCTGGTCGCCGCGTTCGCGCTGGCGCTGGCGCTCAATCTCCGGTTGCGCATCCAAGCCGGGGCCTTCTTGTTCCTGCTCACCCTGCTGCTGGTGCCGAGCGTGATCTCCAGCGCGCACCTGGAGTCCGGGTTCGGGGCGCTGTTCCGGTGCGCCCGGCTGGCTCTCTTCGTCGGCACGCTGTGGCTGCTCAGCCGCTGGTGGGACGGCGGCCTGACGTTGGTCCGGCACCACATCCGGATGTACTTCGCGGTGCTCGGTTCGGTGGCCGCCGGCCTGGTCGTCTCACCGGGCGCGGCCATGCCCGAGCTCTACGGCGGGCGCCTGGTCGGCGCTTTGTGGCCGCTCACCCCGCCGCAGATCGGACAGTACGCCGCGGTGATCATCGGGCTCACCGTGCTGCTCGTACTGGGCCGCCGGACCGACCGGGCGGGCGCGGCGGTGGTCATCGTGCCGTCACTGATCCTGCTCGCGTTGACCCATACCCGCACCGCCACGCTCGGCCTGTTCATCGGGCTGACGTTGGCGATCGGCTCGCTCGTCCTGACCAGCGCCGCAGCCCGCCGGTTCTTCACCTGGGCGGTGCTGTGCGCCGTGGTGGCCGCGGTGGGGTTCGCCTCGGCGCTACAGGCGTGGTTCCTGCGCGGACAGAGCCAGGAGAACTTCTCCAACCTCACCGGTCGGGCCAAGGTCTGGGACGCCCTGCTGGCAGCGCCCCGCACGACCGCGGAGGAGATGTTCGGCGTGGGCCTGGGCGACAAGTCGTTCGGCGGGCTGCCGATCGACAACAGCTGGCTGGCCGTTTACAACGAGCAGGGTCTGACCGGCGTCGGCCTGGTGGCGGCGATCATCATCGTGCTGGGCGGCGTCGCGTTGCTGCGGCCACCGTCGCTGTCGAGGGCCTGCGCGATCTTCCTGATCAGCTACTGCGCGATCGCGTCGTACACCGAGGCAGGGCTGGGCGACGCCTCGCCCTATCTGCTGCATCTGGCCGTGGCCGCCTCGCTGTTGGCGGCACCTGCCGCGGCCACTCCCCTCTCGACGCCCGCAGTCCCCCGACGACGCGTCCCGCGATGGGCCCAGAGATCGGAGGTGACCTGAGCATGCACGTCCTCGTGGTGCACAACCGCTACTCCTCGGCGCAGCCGAGCGGGGAGAACAAGGTCGTCGACCAGGAGGTGGAGCTGCTGCGCGCGGCCGGACACCGGGTCGAGGTGTTCGAGCGGCGCAGCGACGACATCGCCGCCCGGTCCCTGCTTGCCAAGGCCGCGGTGCCACTGCTTGTGCCGTGGAACCCGGCGGTCCGCTCGGAGCTCGCCGCACGGCTCCGCACCGAACGGCCGGACGTGGTCCACGTCCACAACGTCTTCCCGCTCCTGTCGCCCGCGGTGCTGGCCGCCTGCGCCGACGCCGGCGTGCCCGCCGTCGCCACGCTGCACAACTACACCCAGGTCTGCCCGCCCGGCACACTGCAGCGGGACGGCCGGCCGTGCACCGAGTGCGTCGGGTCGGCGCCGCTGCCCGCCGTCCGGCACGGCTGCTACCGGAGCTCCCGGCTGGCGACGGTGCCGCTCGCGGTCAGCCTGTCGGTCAACCGGCGGCGGTGGTGGTCCGGCGTGGAGCGGTTCTTCTGCATCTCCGCGGCGCAGCGCGACGTCCTGGTGCGGGCGGGCATGCCACCCGAGCGGCTGGCGGTGAAGCACAATTTCGTGCCCGAACCGGGCGCCCGCCGATCGGGCGCCGGCGAGCATCTGCTCTACCTCGGCCGGCTCGCGGAGGCCAAGGGCGTGCGGCTGCTCATGGCCGCGTGGGACGAGATCGCCGCGGACGGCGGTGTGGGCGTGCCGCTCGTGGTCGCCGGCGCGGGGCCACTGGAGCGAGAGGTGACCGCCTGGGCGGCGGGCCGGGACGACGTGCGGTACGTCGGCCTGTACGACCCGGCCCAATGCGGGCAGGCCATCGCGCAATCGGTCGCCGTGGTGGCTCCCTCGACGTGGCTGGAGGCGTTCGGCCTGGTGGTCGTGGAGGCGATGGCGGCGGGGGTCCCGGCCGTCGCCGCCGGTCACGGCGCCTTCGTCGAACTCGTCGAGGACGGGGTGACCGGGCTGCTGCACCGGCCGGGCGAGCCCGCCTCGCTCGCGTCCTGCCTGCGACGGATCACGGCCGAGCGCGCCCCCAACCGGGAGATGGGCCAGGCGGCCCGGCGCCGTTACGAGCAGGCTTTCAGCCCGGCCGTCGGGCTGGAGCGCCTGGTGGATGAGTACCGCACCGCGATCGCGGGTCGGTCCGGCGGCGGGGACAGCCCGCCGCCGGTGGGGAGGGAATCAATGGGGGGCAGTAAATGACACGATGCCGACTCTGCGGCTCGGCGGCGCTGGCGAGCGTCGTCGATCTTGGAGCGACCCCGCCGTGCGAGAGCTTTCTCGCCGCGGACCAACTGGACCAGCCGGAGCCGGCGTACCCGCTGCACCTGCGGGTCTGCACCGACTGCTGGCTCGCGCAGATCCCTCCGCTGATCACGCCGGAGGAGACGTTCACGCAGTACGCGTACTTCTCCTCCTACTCGACCTCCTGGGTGGAGCACGCGCGCACGTTCGTCGCCGACGCCGTACAGCGGGTGGGTCTCGGCACCGACGCCTTCGTGGTCGAGGTCGCGAGCAACGACGGGTACCTGCTGAGGCACGTGGTGGACCGCGGGATCCGCTGCCTCGGCATCGAGCCGTCGGTGAACGTCGGCGCCGCGGCGCGGGACGCGGGTGTGCCCACGCTCACGAAGTTCCTGGACCCGGCCACCGGCTCGGCCGTCCGAGCCGAGCACGGCCCGGCGGACCTGGTCGTGGCCAACAACGTCTACGCGCACATCCCCGACGTGGTCGGGTTCACCCAGGGGCTGCGCGCCCTGGTCGCCGACGACGGCTGGGTCTCCATCGAGGTGCAGCACCTGCTGACCCTGATCGAGGAGAACCAGTACGACACGATCTACCACGAGCACTTCCAGTACTACACGGTCGCCTCCGCGACCCGGGCGCTCGCGAGCGGCGGACTCACGCTCGTGGACGTCGAGTTGCTGCCCACGCACGGCGGCTCCATCCGGCTGTGGGCCCGGCCGGCCGAGGTGGCCGGTGAGCCGTCCCGGCGTGTGAGCGATGTGCTGGACCGGGAGAAGGCCGCCGGGCTGCAGGAGCTGTCCGGGTACACCGAGTTCTCCGCCCGGGTGGCCAAGGTGCGCAGGGACCTGCTGCGGTTCCTCATCGAGGCGGCCGAGCGCGGCGAGACGGTCGTCGGCTACGGCGCCCCGGGCAAGGGCAACACCCTGCTCAACCACTGCGGCATCCGGCCCGACCTGCTCCCGTACACGGTCGACCGCAACCCCTACAAGCACGGCAGGTTCACCCCGGGCACCCGCATCCCGATCCTGCCGCCCGAGCGGATAGCCGCCGACAGACCGGACTACGTCCTCGTCCTCCCGTGGAACCTGCGGGCCGAGCTGGTCGAGCAGTTGTCCTTCGTGCACGACTGGGGCGGCCGGCTGGTCTTCCCGATACCGGAACTGAGCATTGTCGAGGTCAAGCGATGAAGGTCGTACTGTTCTGCGGCGGTTACGGGCTGCGTATGCGCAACGGAACGTCCGACGACGTGCCCAAGCCGATGGCGATGGTCGGCCCGCGGCCGCTGATCTGGCACGTCATGCGCTACTACGCGTACTTCGGGCACACGGAGTTCATCCTGTGCCTCGGGTACGGCGCTCACCACATCAAGGACTTCTTCCTCAACTACGAGGAGACGACGTCCAACGACTTCGTGCTGCGGGGCGGGCGGACCGAGCTGCTGTCCACCGACATAGCCGACTGGACGATCACGTTCGCGCAGACCGGAATCGCGTCGCCGATCGGGGAACGGCTGCGCCGGGTGCGGCACCACTTGGACGGCGACGAGATGTTCCTCGCCAACTACGCCGACGTGCTCACCGACGCCCCACTGCCGGAGATGATCGACAAGTTCGCCCGGCGCGACGCGGGCGCGTCGATGATGGTGGTGCCGCCGCAGTCCTCGTTCCACTGCGTGGACCTGGGCGATGACGGCCTGGTGGGGGGTATCACCGCGGTGAGCGACATGCCGCTGTGGGAGAACGGCGGCTACTTCGTGCTCCGCCAGGAGGTCTTCGACCACATCCCGGAGGGCGGTGACCTGGTGGCCGACGGATGCGGGCAACTGGCCAAGCGTGGGCGGCTGGTGGCGCACCAGCACCGCGGCTTCTGGAAGCCGACCGACACCGTGAAGGAGCGGGCCGCGCTCGACGACGCCTACGCCAGGGGCGACCGCCCGTGGGCCGTGTGGGAGCGGGACGGCGCGGGGGCTAGCGCGTGATCCGGCTCGGGGCCGGGCGCCTGGACCGGATCGTCGCGGTGGGCGCGCACTGCGACGACATCGCCATCGGCGCCGGCGGCACGCTGCTGACGCTGTGCCTCGCGCGGCCGGGTATCCGTATCGACGCGCTGGTGCTCTCCGGCGGTGGCAGCGAGCGTGAGCAGGAGGAGCAGGCCGCGCTCGCCGCCTTCTGCCCGGGCGCCGACCTGCGGCTGACCGTGCACAAACTGCCGGACGGCCGGCTGCCCGTGCACTGGGACGAGGCCAAGGCCGCGGTCGAGGAACTGCGCGCGCAGACCGACCCGGATCTGATCCTGGCCCCGCGCACCGACGACGCGCACCAGGACCACCGCGGCCTGGCGAAGCTGATGCCCACCGCGTTCCGCGACCACCTGGTACTCGGCTACGAGATCGTCAAATGGGACGGCGATCTCGGCCGTCCGGCGGCGTACCAGCCACTGTCGCCGGAGATCGCCGAACAAAAGGTGCGGCTGCTGCAGGAGCACTACCCCTCGCAGCGGCACCGGCCCTGGTACGACCGGGAGGCCTTCCTCGGCCTTGCACGAATCCGCGGCATCGAATGCCACGAGCGATACGCCGAGGCGTTCGCCGTCACCAAACTCACGCTCAACCTGGGGGAATGAACCTTGCGCGTACTACTGACCGGACACCAGGGCTACCTGGGCACCGTGATGGCCCCGGTACTCACGGCCGCCGGGCACGAGGTCGTCGGCCTTGACGCCGGCCTGTTCGCCGACTGCGTGCTCGGCCCGCCGCCCGCGGACCCGCCGGGGCGGCGGGTGGACCTGCGCGACGTCACGGCCGAACACGTGGCCGGGGTGGACGCCGTGATCCATCTGGCCGCGCTGTCCAACGACCCGCTGGGATCGCTGGCGCCGGAGCTCACCTACGACATCAACCACCACGCGTCGGTGCGCCTCGCCCGGCTGGCCCGCGAGGCCGGGGTGCAGCGCTTCCTGTACGCGTCAACGTGCTCGGTCTACGGCGCCGCCGGCGACCCGGACTTGTCGAACTTGGTCACCGAGGACGCCCCGCTGCGCCCGGTGACGCCGTACGCGGAGTCCAAGGTGCGGGTGGAGGACGACCTGCATGAGCTTGCCGACGGCGACTTCAGCCCGGTGTTCATGCGCAACGCCACCGCCTTCGGCTACTCACCCCGGCTGCGCGCCGACATCGTGCTGAACAACCTGGTGGGCCACGCGCTCCTGTCCGGCGAGGTGCTTGTGCTCTCCGACGGCACCCCCTGGCGCCCGCTGGTGCACGCCGCCGACATCGCACGGGCCTTCGCGGCCGCGCTGACCGCGCCGCGGGAAGCGGTGCACGACCGGGCGTTCAACATCGGCAGCGAGATCAACAACGTCACGGTCGCCGAGATCGCCGAGCAGGTCGCCGAGGCGGTGTCCGGCTCGCGGGTGGTGATCACCGGGGAGACCGGCGCCGATCCCCGGTCGTACCGGGTGGACTTCTCGCGGTTCCGCGCCGCGGTGCCCGGCTTCGACTGCGAGTGGACGGTGAAGCAGGGCGCGCTCGAACTCGCCGACGCCTACCGCAAACACGGGCTGACCCGGGAGGACTTCGAGCGGCGCTTCACCCGGCTGGCCGTGCTGCGCGCGGCGTCCGAGGCCGGTGCCGTCGACGACACCTTGCGGTGGCGCCGATGACCCCGGTCGGCGCGGAGATGCACGCGCTGGTGGAGCGTTTGTACCCGCTGTGCCGGAGCATCACCGGCGACGGGGTGCGCGCCACCCTGGACATCGTCGGCGAGTACGTTCCGCTGCAGGTGCACGAGGTGCCCACCGGGACCCAGGTGCTCGACTGGACGGTGCCGCAGGAGTGGAACATCCGGGACGCATACATCGCCGACACCACCGGCAACCGGGTCGTCGACTTCGCGGCGTCCAGCCTGCACGTGCTCGGCTACAGCGTGCCGGTGTCGGCGACCATGCCGCTGGCCGAGCTGCGCGGACACCTGCACACCCTGCCGGACCACCCGGCCTGGGTGCCGTACCGCACCAGCTACTACAAGCCGGACTGGGGGTTCTGCCTGGCCCAGGAGACCTTGGACGCGCTGCCGGACGGCGAGTACGAGGTGCGCATCGACTCCACGCTCTCAGACGGCCACCTCACCTACGCCGAGCACGTGATCCCCGGGCAGGTCCCAGACGAGGTGATCGTCTCCTGCCACGTCTGCCACCCGTCGCTGGCCAACGACAACCTGGCCGGCATCGCGGTGGCGACGTTCCTGGCCCGGGCGCTGGCGGAGCAGACGCCGTACTACACCTACCGGTTCCTGTTCGCGCCCGGCACCATCGGGGCGATCACCTGGCTGGCCCGCAACGCGGAGCGGGTGAATGGGGTATCCCCTGCTCAAGCGGAGCCGAGAGCCCGGGGGAGGGTGAAGCACGGGCTTGTGCTGGCCTGCGCGGGCGACTCGGGGCAGCTGACGTACAAACAGAGCAGGCGCGGCGACGCGGAGATCGACCGGGTGATGCGGCACGTGCTGCTCGCATCCGAACGCCCGCACCGCGTCGCTGAGTTCACTCCGTACGGCTATGACGAGCGGCAGTTCTGCTCGCCCGGGTTCGACCTCGGCGTGGGCTCGCTCAGCCGGACCCCGTACGCCGGCTACCCCGAGTACCACACCTCGGCGGACAACCTGGACTTCGTCTCCCCGGAGGCGATGGCGGACACGCTCGCCGTCTGCCGCGAGGCATTCGCCGTCCTGGACCGCAACCGGCGGTACGTCAACCTCAGCCCCTACGGCGAACCACAGCTGGGCCGACGTGGGTTGTACGACGCGCTCGGCGGCCGCAGCGACACCAAGCAGGCCGAGATGGCCATGCTCTGGGTGCTCAATCTCTCCGACGGCGAGCACAGTCTGCTGGACGTCGCCGAGCGGTCCGGGCTGTCGTTCAGCGCCGTCGCCGCCGCGGCCGGCGCCCTGCACGGCGCCGGGCTGATCAAGGCATGACGCCGATGACCACCGAGGGGGAGAGGACGACGACACCGGCAGACGCGCCCGGAGTAGCCCGGCGGACCGCCAAGCGGGCCCTCGTCGGCCGCCTGTCCTGGGGACTGGCCGACCAGGCGGCCTCCAGCGTGAGCAACTTCGTGGTGGGCGTCTATGTGGCCCGCTCCCTGGGGGTGACCGCGTTCGGCGTGTTCAGCCTCGCCTGGGTGACCTACGGCGTGGTGCTCAACGTCTCCCGCGGGCTGGCCACCGATCCCCTCGTGGTGCGCTTCAGCGGCGTGCCGGACGCGTCCTGGCGCGGGGCGGTGGCCCGGTCGTCGGGTACCGCACTCGGTGTCGGCGCAGCCATTGGCGCGGTGTGTCTGGTGGTCGGGCTCGGCCTCGGCGGCCGCGTGGGGCTCGCGTTCGCCGCACTTGGTCTCACGATGCCTGGGCTGTTGCTGCAGGACGCCTGGCGGTTCTCGTTCTTCGCCGCCGGCACCGGGCGGAAGGCGTTCGTCAATGACGTCGTGTGGGGTGTGGCGCTCGTACCGGCCCTGATGGTGGCGGCCCGCGTGGGCAGCGTGGCCGCCTTCGTGCTCGCCTGGGGCGCGTCCGCCACGGTGGCGGCGGGGTACGGCTACATCCAGTCCGGCATCCGGCCCCGGTTGACCGAGGCGCGCGGGTGGCTTCGTGAGCAGCGCGATCTCGGCTACCGGTACCTGGTCGAGAACGTCAGCCTCAGTGGCGCGAGCCAGCTGCGGGCGTACGGGCTCGGCGCGATCGTCGGGGTCGGCGCGGTGGGTGCGGTGCGGGGCGCCGAGCTCCTGCTCGGCCCGTTCCTCGCCGTGCTGATGGGTCTTTCGCTGGTCACCGTCCCGGAGGCGGCACGGGTGCTGCGGCAGGCCCCGCACCGCCTTGGCAGGTTCTGCCTCCTGCTGGGTGGCGGGCAGGCCGCCGCCGCGCTGCTCTGGGGCGGGGCGCTGCTGCTGATGCCGGACCGGCTCGGCCAGTTCGTGCTCGGCGGCGTCTGGCACTCCGCCTCGCAGCTCATCGTGCCGGTCACCCTCGCCGTCACGGGCGCCGGCCTCGGCACCGGCGCGGCGGCCGGGCTGCGCGCGCTCGGCGCGGCCCGGCGCAGCCTGCGCTCCCAACTGTTCGCCTCCGCCTGCTATGTCAGCGGCGGGCTCGGCGGGGCGGCCGTCGCCGGCACGGTCGGCTCGGCCTGGGGCGTCGCCGCCGCGACCGTCAGCGGCTCGGCCGTGTGGTGGCTGCACCTGCGGTCCGCCCTGCGCGAGCGCCACCTCAACTCCATCCCCGAAGTGAGGACCTCATGACCGCCCAACCCAGGCTGAGCATCGGCCTGCCCGTGTTCAACGGCGAGGAATACCTGGCCGAGTCGCTCGACGCCCTGCTCGGCCAGACCTACGAGGACTTCGAGCTGGTCATCTCCGACAACGCCTCGACCGACGGGACCCAGGACATCTGCCGCCAGTACGCAGCCGAGGACTCGCGCATCCGGTACCTCCGGTTGCCCCAAAACATCGGCGCCACGCCGAACCACAACCATGTGTTCGACGAGTGCCGCGGCGAGCTGTTCAAGTGGGCCTCGCACGACGACCTCTACGGCCGCGACCTGCTGCGACGCTGCGTTCAGGCACTGGACGAGCGGCCCGACGTGATCCTCGCGCACACCGGCCAGGCGGTCATCGACGGAGACGGCCAGGTGAAGGTCCCCTACGAGTACGGGCTCGCCACCGACTCGCCGCACGCGCCGGAGCGCTTCCGGAGTCTGCTGTTCGAGCCGGGTGGCGACGACTTCTACGGGGTGATGCGGGCCGACACGCTGCGCCGGGTGAAGCCGCTCGACAGCTACCACCACGCGGACCGCACGTTCGTCGCCGAGATCACTCTGCACGGGCCCTTCCACCAGGTGCCCGAGCTGCTGTACTTCCGCCGCGACCATCCCAACCGCGCCGAGCGGGCGAACCCTTCCAAGCGTTCCCGGTGCGTCAACCTGGACCCGCGCCGGGCCGGGCCGCTGCACCCGACGCCCCGACTGCTCGCCGAGTACGTCTGGGGCTTCGCCTCGGCGATCCGGCGGGCGCCGTTGTCCCCGGCCGAACGGCGCGCGTGCTACCGCCACCTGGCCGCGTGGATGACCAGCCGGGTCCGGCCGGGCGCGGGCGAGCGGGTCGAGGACCGCGCCCCGGTCGGCCCGGGCGGGCTCACTGTCTCCGTCGACGCCCTCGTCGCCGGCCGTGAGGGGAGGCAGCCGTGACGTCCACGGACAAGGCACCGGCGCGCGTCGGGGTGTTCGGCCTGCTCGGCTCCGGCAACCTCGGCAACGACGGGTCGCTCCAGGCCGTACTCGGGTACCTCCGCGCCGAGCACCCTGAGGCGGTCGTGGACGCGCTGTGCGGCGGACCCGAGGCCGTCACGGCCCGCTACGGGATCCCCGCGACGCGCCTGCACTGGTACCGCGGTGAGTACCGGACCGCGTCGCGGGCGGGCGCGATCGCGGCGAAGGGTCTGGGCAAACTCGTCGACGTCTTCCGTACCGCCGCCTGGGTGCGCCGGCACGACGTGGTGATCGTGCCGGGCATGGGCGTCCTGGAGGCCACGTTGCCGCTGCGGCCGTGGGGCTTCCCGTACTCGCTGTTCCTGCTCTGCGCGAGCGGCCGGCTGCTGCGCACACGGGTCGCGCTGGTCAGCGTCGGCGCCGCCGAGATCGGCAACCGGCCGACCCGGGCCCTGGTGCGCTGGTCGGCGCGGCTGGCCGCGTACCGGTCGTACCGGGACGCCCAGTCCCGCGACGCGATGCGGGCGATGGGCGTGGACACCGCGCGTGACGAGGTCTACCCCGACCTCGCCTTCTCCCTGCCGACGCCGTCGGCGAGCACGCCCTCGGGCCCGGCGGGCCCGGTCTGTGTCGGTGTCATGGACTTCCACGGCGGCAACGACGACCGCGCCCGGGCCGAGGAGATATACCGGCGCTACCTCGACGGGACGATCCGGTTCGTCCGAACGCTGGTCCAGGAGGGCAGGCCGGTCCGGCTGCTCACCGGCGACGAGTGCGATGCGCCGGTGGTCGCCGCGATCCTCGACGCGGTGGACTCGCCGCTGGTCACCGCTGCCGAGCCGTCCTCGCTGGCCGACCTGATGAAGGAGATGGCGGCTGCCGACACCGTGGTGGCGATCCGCTACCACAACCTGATCTGCGCGCTGAAGACCGGCACTCCGGTGCTCGCCCTCTGCTATGCGGCCAAGAGTGATGCGCTCATGGCCCAGATGGGCCTTGGCGCGTACTGCCACCCGGCGCGCGAGGTCGACGCCGACCGGCTGCTCGGGCAGTTCCGGGCGCTGGAGAAGCGGTCGGCCGAGCTGCGGCGGACCCTCACCGAGCGGAACCTGGCCGCCGCCCGGCGACTTGAGCACCAGTTCACCGCCTTGACCGCGGTCCTGTTCCCGGCGACCGACCACGCCCACGCCCTGCGGGAGACTCCTTGAAAGCGACCGAAGTCCCGGAGATCGCCGGCGCGTACCTCTTCGAGCCGACGCCGTACGCCGACGAGCGCGGCTTCTTCTGCCGCACCTTCGACGCCGACGTGGTCCGCTCGGTGGGCCTCGACCCGGACACCTTCATCCAGGACAGCCTGTCCCGCTCGGCCCGGGGCGTACTGCGCGGCCTGCACCTGCGCTCGGGTGCGGGCGAGGCCAAGCTCGTGCGGTGCTCGTACGGGAGGGTCTTCGACGTCATCGTGGACCTGCGGCCCGACTCGCCGACCTACCGCAACCGGGCCTTCTTCGAACTGTCCGGCGAGACGCAGGTGACCCTGTACATCCCGGCGGGGTGTGCGCACGGCTTCCAGGCGCTGACCGAGACCGCTGACACCTCGTACCGGATCGACCGCCCGCACAATCCGGCCGAGGACGTGACGATCGCCTTCGATGACCCGGAGCTCGCCATTGCCTGGCCGCTGCCGGTCACATCGATGTCCCAGCGGGACCGGGAGGCGCCGAGCCTCGCCGAGGTCCTGAAGCAAATGGAGAGGTGAGGTCCGCGTGGACGCCGAAGACACCGAAGAGTTCCTCCTGCCCCGGTCGCGGCTGGCGAACGAGCGGTTGCACGCGATGATCCCCGGGGGCGCGCACACCTACGCCAAGGGCGACGACCAGTACCCCGAGAACCTGGCCCCGGTCATCAGCCACGGCCGCGGTGCCCACGTGTGGGACGTCGACGGCAACCGCTATGTCGAGTACGGCTCCGGCCTGCGATCGGTCAGCCTCGGCCACGCCCACCCACGCGTGATCGAGGCGGTGCGGCGGGAACTCGACCGCGGCAGCAACTTCGTCCGCCCGTCCATCGTGGAGGTCGAAGCCGCGGAACTCTTCCTGGCCACGGTGCCGACCGCCGACATGGTGAAGTTCGCGAAGAACGGCTCCGACGCCACCACCGCCGCGGTGCGCCTCGCCCGCGCCGCCACCGGGCGCCCGCGGGTTGCCATCTGCGCCGACCATCCTTTCTTCTCCGTCGACGACTGGTTCATCGGCACCACGCCGATGTCCGCCGGTGTTCCGGCGGCGACCACCGAGCTCACCGTGGCGTTCCCTTACGGGGACCTGGCCGCCACGGAGGAGCTGCTCGCCCGGTACCAGGACGAGATCGCCTGCCTGATCCTCGAACCTGCCAACCACACCGAGCCTTCCCCAAGCTCTCAACTTCGTTCGGGCAGGGGAGACCCCACTCCCGGGTACCTCGCGGGCCTGCGCGAGCTGGCCGACCGGCACGGCTGCGTACTGGTCTTCGATGAGATGATCACCGGCTTCCGCTGGTCCGAGGCGGGCGCCCAGGGCCTGTACGGCGTCGTCCCCGACCTCTCCACGTTCGGCAAGGCGCTGGGCAACGGATTCGCCGTCTCCGCGCTGGCCGGGCGCCGCGATCTGATGGAGCTGGGCGGGCTGCGTCACTCCGGCGACCGGGTGTTCCTGCTGTCCAGCACGCACGGTGCGGAAACACACTCCCTGGCAGCCGCGATGGCCGTACTCACCACCTACGCCGAGGAGGGCATCACCGCGCGGCTGCACGCCCTCGGCGAGCGGTTGGCCGCCGGGGTCCGCGACGCCGCGGCCAGCATGGGCGTCGGCGACCACATCGTCGTCCGGGGCCGGGCCAGCAACCTGGTCTTCGCCACCCTCGACGAGAACGGGCAGCCATCGCAGCAGTACCGCACCCTGTTCCTGCGCCGGCTCCTCGCAGGCGGAGTCCTGGCCCCGTCGTTCGTGGTGAGCAGCGCGCTCAGCGACGCCGATATCGACCGCACCATCCATGTGGTGGCCCAGGCATGTGCGGTGTACCGGAAGGCACTGGACGCCGCCGACCCCACCCCCTGGCTGGCCGGGCGGCCGGTGAAGCCCGTCTTCCGCCGCTTGGCATGACGTGACGTCAGCGACGCTCCCGCCGACCGGCGTCGCCCATCCGGTCAGCCAGCCGGTCGGCCATCCGGTCGACCAGCCACGCGGTCGCCGGTATCACCGCCAGCGCGGTGCACCAGCCGCCGAGGACGTCGGTCGGGTAGTGCGCGCCCAGGGCGACCTGCGCCCAGCCCATGGCGGCGCCGGCAACCAGTGCCGCGACGAGCACGAGTAACGTGCCGGCCGTCCCGTCGAGGCCGAGTCGGCCGGTCGCGAGCAGCGCCACCACGAGGGCGAGCGCGGTGGCGAAGGCGGTGTGCCCGCTCGGGTAGGACAGATTGCCGCCGTGGATGGTGCGTCCCACCAGGTGCTTGAGCAGCGTCGCCGTCCCCACGGTCACGCCGAGTCCGGCAACGACGAGCACCGCTGCGCGAGGACGCCGAAGCAGCAGGCAGCCTGTCACGGTGGCCACGACCAGCGTCGCCGCTCCGGCTGGCTCCCCCAAGAAGTCCATGGCCAGAGCGACGCGCCGCCACGGCGGTCGCACGCTGTCCGCCGTCGGCTGGATGATCCACCGGTCCACCATGCCGGGCTTGTCGTGGCCGGCGTACAGGACCCCGAGCACGACGACCACCAGCGTGGCGAGCGCCGCGATCAGCCCGAGCCATGCGCGCAGCGATGGGGGCAGCACCGCGGGCGCCGGCCGGCCGGTCATAAGCCCACCGCGTTGGGTCGGCCTGTGGTAGCCGGACGTGATCGGCAGATGGTGCTCCGGATCGTGACTTCTTGAAGCAGGGTGAGGGTGCGGCCCTTCACCCGACCGGTGGGCAGCCGTGAATCAAGGGCTTCCTGTTCCCCCTGTTCCAGGCCCTCTTGAAAACTGCCCGGCCTGCTTTCGGCGACCTGCTGGTCTGCCATGCGCAGCAGTGGCTTGTGTCGCGGTCCCCCTGGGACCACGAGCGATCCAACGCCACTGACGTCGGCCGACGTGGCTCTCGGCTTCCGCCGACGCCAACTCCCCACCCACGAGCCCCCCGTCGTGTGCCCTGGCCCGCGCGGGAGCCGTCAGCCTGCGCAGCCCCGAACTCGCCAGCCTGTCCATCGCCCTGGCCAAGGGCATCAGCATCAGTCGCTACTTGCCACCACCCTAACCAACAATGCGGTCGCGCAAACCGCCGTCGGACAGTCCGCGTTGTCAACACTCCGCGATTTCGGGTTCTGGACCGTTCTCCAGCACGATGTTGTCGGTGGACTGGCCGTTCATGATCTGAGACTGCTCGGCCGACCGTAACGGCCGGTCTGGACCGCCCGGCCGTCGCGGCGCGGCTCCTCGCCGCCGTGGGGTAGAGAGCAAGGGCCAGGTCATAGCGGCCCGCGTCAGTCCTGCTCGGGTGCCCCGGGGCGCAGCAGCGGGTGCACGACGCCGGGGAACACTCGGGCCCGGACGACCGGATCGGCGGCGGCGCCCTGAATGACCGTCTCGGCGATGCCCCACGGGCGGCCGGGGAGGGTGACGGCAAGTGTGTAGGAGGAGGAGCAGCCGGTGCAGTCGTACCGGTCCGCCCAGACCTCCACGTCCGTGAGGCTGCCGGGGGCGCGTGCCACGTGCCGGTACCGGGCGTGGCAGTGATCGCACTTCTCGCCGGGCTCGCACGTCCCGCCGCAGGGGCACGGCAGGTCCAGCGAGTCCGCGGGCCGCCAGCGCTGCGTGCGGACGGCCTCGCTGGTGAAGCCCATGTCCTTCATCGCCTTCAGATTGCGGGCGGCGACGTTGTACGACTCGCCGGTCGTGGTCATCCGGTCCCGGATCACGTCCTTGCGTCCGCGGTTCGTCGTCATGTTGTTCCTCCTGGGTTCACGCAGCCCGTCAGGAGGCTCATGAGATCGGTGCCCCCCACGGTACCCGCTGCCCGCGCAGCCCGTGACGCCTCGGCTGTCCAGCAGGGGGCCAATGTGCTGGATCGGGCATGCTCCGCGGCCCCGGGGGACGGGTGTCAGCTCCCCGGCGCCGCCTTGAGATCACGGCTGTCCGGCGGTCCGGTCGGCAGGCCCCGGCGGCCAGCCGGTCGAGCGGCAGCTGCCCCGCTACGGCCGCCTCCAGTGCCTGCCCGCCCGTACCGTCGTCCTCGGCGAGGATCCGCTCTACCTCGGGCAGCGGCAGGTCCAGCGCGCGCAGCGAGCGGATCAGCCGCAGCCGGTCCAGCGCGGCCGGACCGTACCGGCGGTGCCCGCCCGAGCTGCGGGCTGCCTCCGGCAGCAGCCCGCGGTCGGAGTAGAAGCGGACTGTCTTGACGGTGACGCCGGCGTGCTCGGCGAGTTCACCGATGCTCCGCAGGCCGTCGGGCCGCGGGGCCCGGCCGCGGGGCACTGTGCTGCGGGGCACTGTGCTGCGGGTCCCGGGGGTTCACGCCTGCGTTGCCTGCTTCGTCGTCCGAGTCAGGCGCCGCGCCAGTGTGTGCACCGTGCCCGCCGCCACGGGGAACAGGGCGAGGCCGAGGGCCGGGGAGGCGGGTGGGAGGCCCGCGCGACGCAGGTGGGACAGTGCCCACACGCTGTAGGGGATGACCACGGTTGGGGAGGTCGCGACGCCCGGGGTCAGGCCGCGATAGGCGGCCGACTGGGCGAGGTGCACCACGCCGTGGAGGCCGAAGCCGGTCAGGACGGTGCGGAAGAAGGCGCTGTGGCCCCGGGTGCGGGCACCGTCCGCCGCGGCGGCTGCCATCACCAGGGCCATCAGGCCGATCGCGGTGTTCACCTGCGGCTGGGTGACTTCCATCCGGTTCCACACCGCGTCCGGGACGCGGGGGAAGCGGGCCTTCAGGCGCGGTCCGGCGGAGCGGGACCAGGGGGCCATGGTGAGCAGTTCCTCCACATCGTTGACCGCCCAGGCGGCGAACAACCCCCAGTAGACACTGGTGGGTACGGCGTGCGCCTCCGCGGACGCCGCCGGTTCCGCAGTTGTCCTGCGCCGTACACGAGCCATGCTTCCTCCCCTGAATCACAACGCAACGTTGCGTTGTGTTTTACACTAGCGCCATGAGTGAATCCAGCACGAGCAGTCCCCGGCGACGCACGGCAGGCACCGGTCCGCGCGCCGCCGAACGCATCCACGAGGCCACGTTGGAACTACTCATCGAACGCGGCTACCAGCGACTGACCGTGGAGGCTGTCGCACAGCGGGCGGGGGTGAACAAGACGACGATCTACCGGTGGTGGCCGTCCAAGGGGCCACTGCTGCGGGCCGCACTGCTCCGCTCCCAGGTGCTCGACATCGACATCCCCGACACCGGAAACCTCCGGGGTGATCTGATCGCACTCGCTGGACAGATGGCCCGCCTGGTGAACGGAGAGCGCACCGGCCCCGTCGCCCGTGCCATGCTCAGCGGCGGCGGCCAGGACGAACTCGCCCTCCTCACCCGGGACTTCTTCGCCGACCGCCTCGAACGGGAACGGCCACTGTTCGCCCGTGCCGTGGCCCGCGGCGAACTGTCCGCAGACACGGACCCCGCCCTTCTTTTCGACCTCATCGCGGGCGCCGTGTGGATGCGGATCCTGCTACGGCAACTCCCGGCCGAAGAAGAGTTCGTGGAGGCGGTGGTCGACGCGGTACTGCAGCCCATCGGCATCCAGCTCGCCTCCGTCGAGAACCTGCGCCGACGATGAAGCCAGTTCTCGCAGGTCGGCGTCTTCCGCCAGACCGACTCCGCCGCCAAAGGACAGCCAGGCCGCTGTGCTGCCACGCCCGACCTTGAGAAAATCGCGCCGAAGGCTGACGCATCACCGTTCGTCTCGTCCGAGGTCAGGCGCGCGGGTCAGGGCCATCAGGGCCCGGCCCACGGGAGTCCCCGCTCATCGAGAACTGATCACCCGTCAATCGGGAAGCCTTGGTATCTCAGGGACTCACCCCGTCAGGCGACCGGTCTGCTCACAGCCCTGCCGTGCTTCCTCGTACGTCTCCGGCACCGGGCAAAGCCCCCGGCGGAGCTCCCAGGGGCGTTCGGGCAATGGGAGAGGCCCCCTTCGCGACGGGAAGGAGAGCCCAGACAACAAAGGTCGCACACATGGCGCCCGGAAAGCTGGGATCTCAGGCCTTCGATGTTCCGTCACCACCCCTGTCTCCACTGGCCGCTTGCGCTGGGGGAAGCAGGGGGTGCCGCAGCACGGGAAGGGCACCTCCCGGGGGCGTGCCAAGCATTCATCCGTTCCCGTCATCCCCGCCGACCGCCTCCCGGAGCGCCCGGTCCACTCCCTCACTCGCGTCCCCCGGCGCCCCTTACCGCGCCCCCTGGACAACTCTTCCGATCCTTCGACTATTATCAGAACCCAACTAGTCGGGTTGCTGGGGAGGGATCATGCCGGACGTCCAAGCCGCGTGGCTGCGCGCGTCGTTGCCGTTGTGTCTGCTCGGCGTGCTGGCCACCGAGGGCGAGAGCTACGGCTACGCACTGATCCAGCGGCTCGGCGAGGCCGGGCTCGGGGGCCTCAAGGCGGCCACCCTCTACCCGGCCCTCGGCAGGCTGGAGGAAGAGGGCGCCGTCGAGGTGCGGTGGAGCGCGGGAGACGGCGGGCCGGGGCGGAAGTACTACCACCTCACCGCCACCGGACACACCCGGCTCGCACAGGAGTACCGGTCCTGGCGGGCCCTGGACGACGTGGTGAGCGCGCTGGCCGGGGGCCGCTCTTCCGCACGGACGACACCCGGGGACCATGGGGGCGAGAATCGATGACGCGCGGCACCGAGCAGCGGCCGGTCTGGACACGCAAGGACGACGAGCGGTGGGCGGCACAGTTCGAACTCGCGCTGGCCTACCACCACAACCCGCCGGACGGGCTCGCCGACGAGGTGCTCGCCGAGGTCCACGAGATCGCGGCGGAGGCCGGGAGGCCCCTACGCAAGGTGGTCGGCGAACCGAACGCCTACGCCGATACGGTCGCGGCGGAGCGCATCAGCGAGACGCGGCGCAGCGCCGACGGCCTGGACGGGTTCGCGGCGGGCGGCCGGTTTACCGCGGGGCTGGTGCTGGCGGGCTTTCAGGCGGTGCTGTTCGGCATCGTGCTCTGGGTGAGCGAGGGGTTCTGGCTGACGGCCGGATGGCCGGAGCTGACGGGCGGGGCGCTGCTGGCGGCGCTTTCCGTGGCGGTGTCCGGGGTGCTGCCCGAACTGCGGGCAGCCGCACGACTGCGGGCCTGGCGCATCGCGCTGACGGCGGTCTGCGCCCTCGTGGTGACAGCCGCTGTCCTGTTCACATCGGTCCCCTCCAGGTCGCTGGTCGAGGTGCCCGCGCCCGCGCTGTTCGGCGTCGGGGTGCTGCTGGCCGTCGCGGGGTTCCGGCTGCCCGACGAGCGGGCCGGGCGCTGGTTCCTCGGGCGGCGTGCCGCGGCGGAGCCGGTCGGTGACGAGGCATGGCTGGGCCGTCTGGAAGAGCTGCTCAGAGGGCGGCACGGCTACCCGCCCACGGCGGCGGCCCGCTGCCGGGAGGAGGCCCGGGACCATCTGCGGGCGTCCGGCGGTTGCGCGGCCGAGGAGTTCGGTCCTGTCGAGGTGTACGCGATGCGGTTGGCCGACAACCCGGGACGCACGAGCCGCTCAGCGCGCGCCCAGCTGATCCCGACCGCGGCCATGTGCACGCTCAGCGCCTCGTGGGGATACGACCTGCTCGCCGACCCCGAGCCCCGTTCGGTGTGGTTCTGGGTCAAGGCCGTGGCGCTGCCACTGGCCATCTGGACGTGGGGCACGGCGCTCCTCGACCTCCGCTCGGCGCTGCGCCACGACACCCGGAAGGACACAGCTCAGCGCCACCGTTCCACGTAGGGTCGGGGACTGGCGCGGTGGCTTCCGCTCCGTTTCAAGCCCCCGCCGATTCATGCCGTGCGTGCAGTTCTCCCGCACAGGCGGCTTTCCGACATCGTTCACCTACTGGCTTGCGCGGTCGCCCTGTGCACGTTTCCGGTGAGGCGGTAGACCCTGGGACGGGTGATCCATCCGTAGGTGAATCGGGTGGTCCGGTTCCGGCCTCGGAGTCTGTGTTTCCGGCTGGCGAAGGTGTCCGGCCGTTCGTGGACATAACCGTCGACCGCGTTGAGCTTCCGCCCGGAGTTCCCGTTGCGGAAGTACGCTGCCCAGCCCCGCTGGGGGCCGAAGCCCCCGCACCTCGGGTGAGGCAGGTGATGCCGGACGAGGCGACAGGTTCCCGGCGTGGTCGGTCAGGACAGGATCTCGACGTACCCGCCGGTTCCGTGCACGCGGATCCGCTGCCCGTCCCGGATCAGGCGGGTGGCCCGCTCCACGCCCACGACGGCCGGCAAGCCGTACTCCCGGGCGATCACCGCGCCATGGGTCATCAGGCCGCCCACCTCCGTCACCAGGCCCGTGATTCCGACGAACAGCGGCGACCAGCTGGGATCCGTGTAGGACGTGACCAGGATGTCGCCCGCCTCAAGGTCGGCCTCCGCCATGTCAAGGATGACGCGGGCCCTTCCTTCGACGGTCCCGGCGGAAACCGGTAGGCCGACCAGGGCACCGGCCGGCACGTCGTCGCGCCGGTACGCCCCGGTGAGGGCCTCGCCATCCGAGGTGAGCACCCGGGGCGGTGTGAGCGCGTGGTACGACCGGAACGCGTCTTTGCGCTGCCGGATGAGCTGATCATCCACCCGCTTCGAGCGCACGACGTCGTGGAACTCCTGGAACGTGAGGTAGAAGACGTCCTCCTTCTCAGGAAGCACGTTCGCCTGCACGAGGCGCTCGGCCTCCTCCAGCAGGGCCTGCTTGTAGACGAAGTAGCGGCTGATGATGCCGTACTTCGGGTACTCCCGGTACCCGATGAAGGTTCGGACCCGGTCGATCATCCGCTTGGCCTCGTCGGCCTTCCGGTCCCCGTCAGGCAGGGCCCGCAAGCGTGACAGCACGTCCTGTTCCTTCTCCCACGCCTTCTGCCGGCCTTCCTCGAAGCGCCGCTCGGCGGCGCCCGGCTCGAAGTTCCTGACGTTGTCGAGGATCACGGGCACGAGCGTGGTGGGGCGCTCGCGCCAACGCGGCCTCGTGATGTCGATCTCGCCGACGCAGCGCATGCCGTACCGGTCGAGGTAGGCCTCTATGGCGTCGCGCGCCTCGGTCCCGCCCGCGAGCTTCGCCAGTTCCTCCAGGAAGCCCTCGTCCTCGACGCCCCGCAGGAACGCCACCACCTCAGCCTGCGGGCGGATCACGTCCGCGACGTCGAGCAGCGCCAGTCCCATCTCCGACGTGACGTTGCCGGGGGCGGACAGCGTGAGCGTGTCAGCCGCGTTCTTCTCGCCCAGCCACTCCCGCAGCTTGTCGTTGAGCCACCACGTGGCCTCCATCCCCGCCATGATCGCCTGCATGCTCAGCGGATCACTGAGGACTCGCTTGTGGTCTTCGAAGGCCTCCAGCAGGAAGTCGAACAGCGCCGGTCCGGTCTTGGTCCGGATGTCGCGCCCCAGGGCGTCGATGGACGCCTGGCTGCGCTCGATCAGCTTGGTGACGATGGCCGGATCGGTCGCGATCGGGGCGGGTGCGCCACTGGCGGGCGGCCCGCCGGGACCCGTGTCACGGAGCGACGGGACGAAGCCGTCGCGGTCGAGTACGGTCTCCAGCGCGTCCCTGACCAGCGGATCGCCTCTCCCTATGAGGTCCAGGAGGGCGGCGCGGCTCGCGGGCGATGCCAGGCGGCGGGTGGCGTCGACGAACAGCCTCCCGCCGGCCTCGTGCATCGGCGCCATGGCCGTCAGCTGCCACACGGAAAGCCCCAGGGGCTTCATGGGGTCCGTCATCATCTGCTGATGCCCAACGGAGACGTAGACGTGGTTCTCCTGGTCGCCGGCCTCGGGAACGGGGAACAACGTCGTGATCGGCCGGCTCTGAACGATCTGGAAGCCGTCATCGACCAGGCACCATTCGATGTCCTGGGGCCGGCCGAAGTGCGCTTCGATCCGCCGCCCGAGCTGCACGAGCCGCACTACCTGCGCATCCGTCAGCGCAGGCTGCTCCTGCTGCTGCGAGTCGATCGCCACTTCCTGCGTACCGCCGGTCGGCAGGGCGTGAACGGCACGCTGTTTGGCGGCAATCGCCTTGGCGACGACTTCGCCGTCTCGCACCTTGAAGACGTCCGGGTTCACCAGGCCGGAGACCAGTGCCTCACCGAGGCCGAAGCCGGCGTCCACGGTGGCGACCTTCCGGTTGCCCGTGACGGGATCGGCCGTGAACAGGATGCCGGCCGCATGCGGGAAGACCATCTGCTGCACGACCACGGCCATGTGGACCGTACGGTGGTCGATGCCGTTCCGCTGGCGGTAGGTGACGGCCCGCTCGGTGAACAGCGAGGCCCAGCACCGGCTGACGTGCTGGAGGATCGCCGTCGGTCCCATGACGTTCAGATACGTGTCCTGCTGGCCGGCGAAGGAGGCCGTCGGCAGGTCCTCCGCCGTCGCGCTGGATCGGACGGCGTAGGCCGCTTGCTCGCCGAACCGGGCGAGCGCACGGGTGATCGCCGCCGCGAGATCGCCCGGGATGGCGATCCCCTCGATGGTCCGGCGAATCTGCGCGCTGAGCGTGCGGATCTCCTCCCGGTCGTCCGGGTTCAAGCGCGACAACCGATCGAGCCGATCCGCGATCGACGGCGCTTCCGCCATGATCCGCCGGAAGGCGTCCGTCGTCACGCAGAAGCCGCCCGGCACGCGGATGCCTTCGATCCCCGAAAGGCCGCCCAGATGCGCGCCCTTGCCGCCAACGACCGCGACCTGCGTCTCGTCAACCTCCTGAAGATCCAACACGTACTGCTCCATCATCGCGATACCTCCAAGGCAGCAATGCTCCGTCCGCAGGTTGTGGCCCCGGCCGCCGAATTCTGCGCCGAGACCCGGGTCTTGCCGCAAGCCCCCCATCGCGCTATAACTTGAGAGTGGCAAGGAGAGTGCTCTCCTTGCCTTTGTTTTTTGCCGGCGGCTGGAACTGGCATGCTCCTCGCGAAGCGGTGGGCTGGAACCGTCTCTCAGGGCATGCAGATGGACGAACAGCACATCGCCGAACCCGTCTTGGCCGTCACCGCCGCCGACGAGGACACCACCCGCGAGGTGATGGGCGGCCTTCAACAGCGGTGGTCAATCTCCGGCATCACTCACATGTGGCAGGCGCGTCCCCGGCGAACCCGGAGGCAGTTCGTGCACCGGTTCGGCAGGACGGAACCGCGGGAGCCGGCACTTACGCCGAGCAGAACGGCCGCACCACGCCGTGACGTTGTGGCCCCCGATCCGGACTGTTCCTCGAAGGTCTGTGCCGAACCGCCCCGGACCCCGTGATCGGAGCGGCGAAAGGTAAATGCGTCGACAGCGCCCCTCGGCACCCGGCAAAGTGGCCGCCCGTGACGAGTAGTGAGCCATGGACCCGTGCGAGCGCCGACCGCTACGACGCGGAAGAGAGCGAGATGTCCTCGGCCGCGATTCTCGGACCGACTGTCGCTTTCCTCGCGGAGCTCGCCGGAGACGGCCGGGCTCTGGAGTTCGCCGTCGGAACCGGACGGGTGGGCGTCCCGCTCCGGGAACGCGGCGTGCAGGTAGTGGGCATCGAAATGTCCGAGCACATGGCAGCGGTCCTGCGGCGCAAGGCCGACGAGGTCACGCTCCCGGTAGTCATCGGGGACATGGCCACCACCGTCGTCCCTGGCGAGTTCACCCTGGTCTATCTCGTCTACAACACCATCACGAATCTGCTCACGCAGGACGAGCAGGTCGAATGCTTCCGCAACGCCGCACGTCATCTGGCGCCCGGCGGCCGATTCGTCATCGAGCTGGGCGTGCCGCCGCTGCGGTTCCTGCCTCCCGGCCAGGTCGCGGTGCCGTTCGACGTCTCTGAACAGCATCTCGGCTTCGACACCTTCGACCTGGTCGAGCAGATTCTCGTCTCCCACCACTTCACCCGCGAGGGCGACGACGGCCGCTACCGCCGCGGCAACTCCCGGCACCGGTACGCCTGGCCGGCAGAGCTCGACCTGATGGCACGGATCGCCGGCCTGGAGCTGGAACGTCGCGTCGCGGACTGGGACGGGACGCCGTTCACCCAGGACTCCGCGAAGCACATCTCCGTATGGCGCAAGCCGACCTGAGGTCGGCCACCGGGGGTGAGAAAGGGCTTCGCGGATGTCGTCCCGTACCACCCAGCGGATCCGCAGGCGGCGAAACCCCTGCCTGACAGGCCCGGACGCTAGTCCGGTTCACCGCTCCCCCGCGAGGCCGCCGCCTGCAGGGTGCGCAGGGCCAGAAGCAGGACGCCTATGTCGTCCAGGTAGACGGGGTCGGGGAGCAGGTCGACCGGGCTGATCACGTACAGCAGCGCGCCCCAGTAGGCGGCCTTGTGGGTCAGGGGGATGCCGGCGTTCCGCAGGATCTTGCGGGCCCGGACCAGCCGGACGGTCAGGACGGCCGCCACCAGCGCGGTCGCGAGAAGCGCGAGTGCGGCAAGGGCCAGGCCGACCGTCAGTCCCGTACTCATCGAACCGGCTAGAACGGCTTGCCGGAGGTTCACGGCATCGGCGGCGGCTGTGGGAGACGGCTTTCGGGGGTCTCGGGCGCCGCCCGGTCGGGCAGGTCGACGTCACCGACCGCGATGTTCACCTCGGCGACCTCCAGAGCCGTCATCCCCTCCACGACCCCGACAACGTTCGGCCGGACCTCGGCGGCCACCTCAGTGATGCTCATTCCGTACTCCACCGCGATCTCCAGATCGATGGCCGTCCGCCGCTCATCGGCCTCCGCGCGCACGCCCCGGGTCACGGTCGAGCGCCCCGCCCGCGCCGCACGCCTCGCGCTGAGCATACGGGCGAGGTCGCCGCTCGGGGAGTGGACACCGGGAGTTTCGCGGGCGGCCAAACCCGCGATCTTCGCCACTGCGCCGACGGCGATGCTCGTGCGGCCCCGGGGCTGCGCCGCCTGACCCGCACCACCGCTCGCGGTCTCCAGGGACGCGCTCTGCGGGGGCCTGCTCGGCAGGAGCTCGGCCGCCGGGGTCCCGGTCTCCAGGGGCGCGCTCTGCCGGGTCGCGCTCTGCGTCGCGGCGCGAAACTCGTTCTCCGCATCGGGCTCGTACAGCGTCTGGCCCATCGGCTGTATCATGGGTGGCCACCTCCTCGAAGTCTGGCGGGGCGGCGCCCCGTTGCCTCGCGAGTACCGTGCACGGGGCGGTTGATGCCCGGGGCGCGGGATGCTGGTTGAGCGGCGGGGCACCCCCTTCTTCCGCCTGCCGCCCAGGCGCCCGCCTCGTCCTGGAACGCTCCCATGTCCGCCATGCACGCGAGTCTGCGCCATGACCGGCGGCACGGCACGCGATGTTCGGGGTGTCCCCCCTCGGCGTGGAGACGCTCCGTGTGTCGGTGCGGCTGTGCACTCACTTTTCGGCGCCCTCGGCGAAGCCGTTGTAGAGGTAGCGCTGGAGGAAGAGGAAGACCAGCGGGGTCGGAACGACGACCACGATGGAGGATGGAGGCCCGCCGTCTGTCGAACAGGCCGAAGCCGTTGATCACCTGGAAGGTGGCGACCCAGCTGGTGACACCGGGCATTGGGTAGCGGCGAGGAAGAGGGTGACCATCAGCTTCTTCATCCGGAAGTCGACCCGGTCGATCGCGTACGCGGTCATCGAGCCGGTCGCCACCGTGCCGGTGATGGAGAAGACCAGCATGAAGGCGGTGTTGCCGCAGGCGTGAGCGTCTCGCCGGCGTTGAAGGCCGCGACGTAGTTGTCGAGGTTCAACCCGTTGCGGGGCCGGGAGGGCCGGTCGCGACGCCGGTCCACAGAGGGATCTTGCGACGGCGGCCCGCAACGATTCCTTCGCCCCCTCCATCGGCTCCGCCATGTGGGCCACGTGGCTGCCTCAGCACCGTCAGAAGTGCCTGACCGACAAGGGCGCTTCGACGGCTAACGGCGCCTGGCTCAAGCTGCGGACCGTGCGGTCGACTTCGACAGAGCCAGGCGTGGGGCCTCGCCTGCTGGCGGGCCGGCCGACTCCCAGGGGTCGGCATCACGCCTGACGGACCGACCGCCCTGGGCGACCTCGCTCTTCCGGCGGCCGGTCCGGTCTTTCCCCGCACGCCTGCCGAACGCCGACCTCGGCCGGAGTCACCGGGCCTGCTGATGCACCACGACTCACACCAGTTCGGGTTGCGGTT
Source organism: Streptomyces sp. NPDC059994 (assembly GCF_042737755.1). Taxonomy (NCBI): domain Bacteria; kingdom Bacillati; phylum Actinomycetota; class Actinomycetes; order Kitasatosporales; family Streptomycetaceae; genus Streptomyces; species Streptomyces sp. NPDC059994. The sequence continues at coordinate 41,489 of NZ_JBHWUR010000006.1, read as the reverse complement.
GCGGCTGCGGTTCCGGCTGCCGCACTGGTGCGGCCTTCGCATCCCACACCTTGGTGGTCCGTACGCAGCCGTAGACCACTGAGGTCATCGCCCCAATGAGAAGCGGTCCGAACACCCACGGATGTTCGGCCATCTCCACGGACAGATAGCGATACGCCAGCAGGAGTGCGGCAAAGACCACCGCTCCATAAGTGACCAGCTGGATTCCCGAGCGATCCCAGCCACGGTCGAGCGAGCGCAGCGCCGCGTCGATCGTGAATGCGAACACCACGCCCGCAATAATGTCCGCGCCGTAGTGGTAGCCGAATCCCAGCGTTGCGCCGAGCGTGGCGATCAGCCAGAACGCGCCGCCGAATTGCAGAATCTTCGGGCCCCTGCGGGAATGAATGAAGATCGCGGTGGCCCATGCCGTGTGCAGGCTGGGCATGCAGTTTCGCGGGGTGATCCCGTCGAACGGCATCGAGTGCGGGGCGTTGACCGGCGACGCCGTGTCCGGCCACAGGTTGGCCACCGCCCAGTGACCGCCGTCGGCGCCGTAAGCGAAGATCGGTCCGACCACCGGGAAGATCATGTAGATGGCCGGCCCGAGCAGGCCGATCACCAGAAAGGTGCGCACCAGATGGTGGCCCGGGAAACGGCGCTCCACCGCCACGTTACGCAGCTGGTACAGCGCGACGGCGACCGCGCCCACCGCGAGCTGGATGTAGACCCAGTCGAGAACATGGGCGCCGACCGGGCCGGTGGCCTCGACGATCCGGCCTGCGACCCACGACGGGTTGCCCAGCGCGTGATCGGCGGTTGCCACGTACTGGTCGAGCACCGTCGGGCGGGTCTTCCACGTGATGAGCAGCCAGGCATCACCGGTCTTGCGGCCGGCGACCAGCAGCAGGCCCAGCCCGACGCCCTTGAGCAGCAGGACACGTTCCCGGCCGGTGCGGCGCGTGACCGCGATGACCGCGCACCCCAGGATCACCCAGAGCGCGCCGTTGCCGAACATCATCTTGGCGTCAACAGCCCACCGCACGAGAAAGAAGATGATGTCGATGCCGATGGCGGCACCCACCGCGAAAAGTCGTTGCCGCCAGGTGAGCACCACCGTCATCAAAGCCATGCTGGCGTAAAGAAGCGGCCCTGATTTGGGTGCGAATATCACCTCGCGCGCCTGGTTGGTGAGCGGCCCCGGTATGCCGTAGTGACGCGTGGCGATCTCCAACGCGACGAGGAATCCGAGAGCCACCACACCCGCCGCAGTCCACAGCATCACCCGTGGCTGACGCCACGCGGCGGACTCCGGTCGGTCGTCTATTCGTGAAAGCACCCGCAATGTTATCGGTCTCAATCGGTTAGTCGATTTTTGGGATTTCATCACTCTTCGCGCCGAAAGCATGGTTTCCGGTGAAGGACACGATGAGGGCGATCACCGCGAGCTCGAACATGCTAGCGGAGTGGTACGGGTGGGTTCACTGGGCCGACCGGCGCCGGGATCGGTGCCGATGGTGGAGTCGGGGTACGACTCGGCGGTCGTGTACGGGTGGGCGACGTCGGCCGGCTTCGTCCCGATCAGCAGGGTCAGGTGCCTCCCGTACGGGCGGGGGTTCTCCCAGCCGGGGTTCATGAGGCCCGCGAGTTCGCCTCGCCCGGTTCGCCCAGGCAGTTGCGCCTGGAACCGTCCGGCATTGGCTGCGCTCATCGGGGAACCTTGGCCTACCCGTTCCCCCGAAGGCCCTACGCACTGCAGGCCAGGTGGAGGGGCGTCGCGAGGAGGCACTTAGCATGTACACGACGCGCGCGCAGCGCGGCCAGGGGGGATTCGGCATGCTCAGGCTCCTGTTCCTCCCCGGATCCGGAATCTGTGTCAGAAGGAAGAGTGCATGCACCGCCGCTCCAAGGCCCTGTACGGGGTTCTCGTCACCGCCCTCGGACTCGCGCTCACCGCCTGCGGCGGTGACGGAGGGGGCGGGAAGCCCGGTGTTTCCGAGGGCCGGGCGGCGAAGGGCGAGACCGGCCGGGAGAGCCCGTCCGCGAGTCCGTCCGCGAAGTGGGAGTGGGGCCCCGCGCTGACGATGGGCCAGCCGGCGCCGAAGCTGTACGAACCCGCGAACACCGCAGGCGGGAAGTTCGAGGTGACGGCCAAGAAGATCGTCAAGGGAACGCCTGAGCAGGCGAAGTCCCTGCACTGGGACACGGTCAGCCCGGGCGAACTCAAGGGCGATACGCCGTACTTCGTGTACATCACGTACACGCTGAAGGCAGGTAAGCCGCAAGTCGCCAACGCCGACCTTGGAGCTCATGCGGCGGCCCTCGACATGAACGGCGTGAAAGTCGCGGAGCGGCCGACCGTCCACACGGGATATGTCGACGGTGGTTGCGATGTCCCACCCGTCTACATGGGTTGGGACATCGGCGAGACCCGCACCCTCTGCACGGTCTTCGCCGGGGACGAGTCGAACCCCCCTGCCCGACTCGCCTGGGCCACGAACGTGACAACCGACGAGGACTACATGAAGGCCGCATCCTGGGAGTGGACCGTCCAGTGACCACAGGGGTTGCGAGCTCGGCTTGGTGCGAACGGTGTCAGCCCGACGCCTCCAGGGGCTGAACCAGTACGGCACTTACGGGTGGGCGACGCGTCAGCTCCCGACTCCGCGCCGGCCTTCCGGCCATCGTGAGACGGGTCGGCGGTACCGGATCGTCAGAAGCCTTCGGCAGGGACCATCGACACTCGGCCGGCCCGGTTCGTTTGGTGGGCGTGGCCGGGGTACTCGGGCCCCCAACGCCGAGTAGGCGGATGCCGTAGCCCACAGCAGCGGAAGCTCATACGACCGGCACGAACGACACCAGCGGTCTTACCGGACTCCGGACAAGGACTACAACCTCGTCCGGTATGTCGAAGCGTGTCTGAGCAACGCACTGCGCCTGGAGACATACATTCAGGATGCGGAGCGCGACAAGGACACCCAAGTCGCGGATCTGTTCCGTCGCGCACAGGCGGACAGCCGCAAAGGGGCCGAACTGGGCAAGCAACTCCTTCGTAACCGTCTGAACGGCTGAGAGCTGAGAAGCCGCCGATCCTGAAGGGAACGACCCGATGGGCGCTCGCCCGAACCGAAGTGGCACGGACCTGCTCGGTATCTATCTCAACGATCACCTTGCCGGTGCCACGCTGGGCGTGCGCCGGGCGCGTTCTCTGGCCGAGGCCGACTCCGAGCGCGCTCCGGAGCTCGCCGACGCCGTACGCCCCGTCGCCATCGAGATCGCCGAGGACCGGGGGGCCTTGCTGGAGATCATGCGTCGGCTCGACATCCCCGTACGCCGCTACAAGGTCGTCGCGGGGACCCTGGCCGAGACGGTGGGCCGCTTGAAGCCCAATGGACGGCTCGTACGTCGTTCTCCGCTCACTTCCATGGTGGAGCTGGAACTATTGCGCCTGGGAGTGGAGGGGAAGGCCGCAGGCTGGCGTACCTTGCGGCAAGTGGCCGACACCGACGAACGCCTGGATGCCACGCAGCTCGACGGCCTCCTCAGCCGCGCCCAGCGACAGTTGGACACGCTGGAGCCATTGCGCCTGCGGCAGGCGGCCGACACCTTCCAGCGCGGGTGACACCCGGCTGGAATTGCAGGAAGAGCGTGAGTGAACCGGTTCGCTCACTCCAGACCGACTCGGCGCTGGGAACCACGCTGACTTCCGTAGCGCCTGCCGGTCGTCGCCCCGTACTCGACCAGGCAGCGCGCCGCGAAGCCTGGCAGTCACCCCTCCGTCGGCCAGGCGCCCCGACGCCCCTGTAGACCGCTCCCTCGCGCAGGATGTCGTCGAGTGCTGGTCGGGAGGGTGCCGGCCCGCGTGATCCACGGAGGCGCCGCCCACCCACCACCGCTCCGCCTCTCGTTCCACTGCGGTGAGGTGACGTGCCGTGCCGTGCGGTGCGGTGCGGTGCGGTGAAGCCTGTCCTCGGCGCCGTTGCCGTTAGCCGCCCCCGTGCAGCAGGTGGCGCTGACACGTACGCCACCCGCTCGCCCGCCCCGCGCCTCCGCCCCTCTCCTGCTCGGTCATACCGCCCCAGACGCCGACCGCCTTGCCCCGATCGGCCCGCCCAGCGGCCCGGATCCCGCCGCTGGCCTTCACCATGGCCGTGGGACGGGTGATATCGGTGCTGTGGCGGCCCGCACGGAGTTGCGGTGAGACCACCGGCGTCGGATGAACTCCGCACTCCAGGACCCACGGCGGGGATTTCGCCGCACCTTCGTGTCCGGATCTGTTGTGGGCCGGTCGTGACCCGTCCGGCGCAGCTCAGCACACCGCTCCGGCCGGATTCGGCTGCCCGTTCCGAGCGGATACACCCCGCCCGGCCGAGGCCCCGGCGCCCACACGCCGGCCTCGTCCTCACGGAGCCGACCTGTACGACGAGGAGCGACACCGGCTGTTCGTGGCTGGCGGCGTCTTCCTCCGGTCGGGCCCGGGCCGGGCCGAACGCGCAACCGCTGCAAGCACCGCTGGCAGCCGTTGCGTGTTCTTTCGACGAGCACGGCAACCTTTCGAGCCCCGGCGGCAACCTGACACCGATCGACCCTCTTCACGGAACGGAAACCTCATATGAGTTCGACCCACCGCACGGCCCGTCATCGCAGACCGCAACGGGCTCTGGCCATCGGCGTGCCGCTGGTGCTGGCCGCTTCCGGAGTTCTGGCGTACGGGTCCGTGTTCGGACTGGGAGTGGGCGACGAGGAGAAGGCCGCGGCGGCGGAGGCTCCGGCTTGGGCGACCGCCGCCGCCGACGGGTTCGCCTCGGTCAACGCTCTCGGGCAGAACGGTACGTATGGCGGTCGGGGTGGCAGGACTGTCACCGTCAGGACGCTCGCCGACCTTGAGAAGTACGCCACTGCCCCGGAGCCGTACGTCATCGTCGTCTCGGGCACGATCAACATGGCCCCCGTCGGCAAGGAGGTCAAGGTCGCTTCGAACAAGACGATCATCGGCTCCGGGAACCTGGGGCACATCGTCGGCGGCGGCTTCTTCCTCGGCCAGGGCGTTCACAACGTGATCATCCGTAACCTGACGATCAGGGACTCCTACCAGGGCGTGTGGAACGACAAGGAGCACGACTTCGACGCCATCCAGATGGACGGCGCCCACCATGTGTGGATCGACCACAACGACCTGCGGCACACCGCCGACGGACTGATCGACGTCCGCAAGGACAGCACGTACGTGACGGTGTCCTGGAACAGGCTCAGCAACGCCAACAAGGCCTTCGGTATCGGATGGACCCAGAATGTCGTCACCGACATCACGATCCACCACAACTGGATCCGCGAGACCGAGCAGCGCAACCCGTCCACGGACAACGCCGCCCACGCGCACCTCTACAACAACTTCCTGGAAGACGCCCCGGGCACATCCATCAAGTCCTCCTATGGCAACTACGCACGCGGCAAGACGCGGATGCTGCTGGAGAACTCCTACTTCCAGGGCATGAACAACCCCGTGATCAGGGACGCCACCGCCGCTCTCGTCCAGCGCGGCAACATCTTCTCCGGCACGAGCGGACGCAACGAGAGCGGCGGCGGTGCGGCTTTCGACCCGAAGAAATACTACGGCTACGCACCGGACGCCGCCGGCAACGTGCCCGCGCTGGTGAAGTCCGGAGCCGGCCCGAGGAGTTCCCCGGGTCAGGCGGCCGCGACCAACGCTGCCGCCACCAGGACCCTCACCGTCGCCAAGGACGGCACCGGCCAGTACAAGACGGTCCAGGCCGCGGTGGACGCCGTACCCGTCGGCAATCCCTCCCGTGTGGTCATCTCGGTCAAGCCGGGTACGTACCGCGAGATGGTGGACGTTCCGGCGAGCAAGCCGCACATCACCATCCAGGGCTCGGGCGCGAGCCGCAAGAACACGGTGATCGTGTACGGCAACGCGGCCGGCATGCAGAAGCCGGACGGTTCGGGCCCTTACGGCACTCCGGGCAGCGCCACGGTCGCCATCCGGTCGGAGGACTCCCAGCTGCGCAACCTCACCGTCTCCAACGACTTCGACGAGGCCGCGCACCAGTCCCTGAAAGACCATCAGGCGGTCGCCCTGCTCACGACCGCGGACAAGATCGTGCTGGACGGCCTCATCGTCACCGGCGACCAGGACACCCTGGAGCTGGAAACCGCGGCGAAGGACAAGCCCGGTCGCGTGTACGTCACCAACTCCTACATCATCGGCAACGTCGACTTCGTCTTCGGCCGTGCCACCGTTGTGATCGACCAGTCGGTCATCACACTCAAGAAGCGCTGGAACGGTACCTCGGCCGGTTACATCACCGCCCCGAGCACCCAGGCGGGCCGCAAGGGCATCCTCATCAACCGCTCCACGGTCAACGGTGACGTGACCGCGTCCTCCTTCTATCTGGGCCGGAACTGGCATCCCGGCGGCGACAAGACTGCCGACCCCCAGACCACCGTCCGCAACTCCACCCTCAGCGCCGCGATCAAGCGCACTCCCTGGAGCGACATGGGAGGCTTCTCCTGGAAGGACGACCGCTTCGCCGAGTACCTGAACACCGGTCCGGGCGCCGGTCCGAGGAGCACCGACCGGCCCCACCTGACCGACCCCCAGGCCGCGTCCCAGGAGGTCTCGGACTGGATGGGCGACTGGACCCCGTAAACCGTCAATCGTGAATCGATGGGAGAAGGGGGCCCGGGAGCACGGGAGATACGTCGTCGTGTGGCTCCCGGGCCCTCGGATCCACTTTCTGGCGCGGGGGGCGAGCCTGGGAGGGCCCGCCCGACGTGGCCCACGGCGTGCCCGGGGCCCCGTCAGCCCGCTGCGCCCGCCGCCGCGCGGAACGTTCCGGTGACGGTGTACTGCTGCCCCTTCGTCGTGGTGGCCTTCGCGGTGTAGGCATCGGCGGTCGCGACTCGCGAGCCGGGGGCGTGGTTGTACTGCACGGCGAAGATGTGCTGTCCCGGAGGGACGGTCCGGCCCGGCTTGAGGGTCCACCGGTAAGTGAGGGTGCCACCCTCGTCGGTGGTGGTCAGCGTGAAGTCGCCTGCGGGCAGGGTCCGCCAGGCGCCGGTGGAGGCCACACCCCCCGTCTGGACGATGCGGACCTCCAGCGTGAGCGTGCCCAGGGGCGCGCCGGTCCGGAGGGTGATGTTGCTCTGCGCCCAGTAGGCGTTGGCGTGGGGGTCGACAGAGCCGTCGGACCGGAGCGGCCCGTCCTGTGTTCGGGAAGGGGTGAGGGCGCCGTCCGCCGTGGACGGGGGTGACGGCGCTGCCGGGGCCGTGGCGACCTCCCGGCCGGGGCCGCTCGTACCGACGGTGGTGGCGATCACGTATCCGCCCGCCACGAGCGCTGCCGTCGAGGCAAGGGTGGCGAGGGTGACGCGGGGCCAGGACAGGGGCCCGGTCGCACGACGTTGGGGACGGGGGCGGGGGGACATACCGTGCCGGACGCGCGCCAGCATGGCGTCCCGGTCGGGCTCGTGAGCCGCCGCCGCGTCCCGGAGCCGGCGCTTCAGGTCCTCCATCAGTTCCTCGTTCCGCTCAGTTCCTCGGCGGCCTGCGCCCCGAGGAGGCGCTGCAGCTCGGCCATGCCCTTGGAGGTCTGGCTCTTCACCGTACCGACGGATGTCCCGAGGGCGAGGGCGGTGTCCTTCTCCGACAGGTCCAGTGCGTGGCGAAGCACGACGCACGCACGTTTACGGAACGGCAGTCGCGCCAGCGCGCGGCGCACGTCCATGACGGCATCCACGTCGGGGTGCTGCGCGTGGCTCGGGACGGCTGCCCAGAAGAGGTGGACGCGGCGCCGTTCGCGGGTGAGGGAGCGGATGCGCGCACGGGCCATGTTGGTGACCACGCCGCGGGCGTAGGCCACCGGGTGGTCGGCGCCCCGGACACGGTCCCAGCGGTGCCAGAGGGCGACGAAGGCGTCAGCGGCCAGGTCATCGGCGGTGTGCGCCTCGCCTGTCAGCAGGTGGGCGAGGCGCGCCAGTTCGGCGTGGTGGCGCTCGAAGAAGTCCTGGAACTCCGCGGACGCGTCGTCAAGGGCCATGCCGCAGCCTCCGTGGGGTGTGCCCGTGCTCAGCCCGAGCCAGCGCCGGTGTTCGTACCAGCCTTCGGGGACGGGGGCGGTGAGCATACCAAGCATTCGGTCAGCTCTTTCCATGTCGTGCGGGGGTCGCTTCGTCTCCGGTGACCCGCCCCGGTGCCCGGGCGGCGCCGGCGCGCCCGCCCGGACACCGGGGCGGTGGGATCACCTCAGGACGCCCGCGCCCGCACGGCGGGCGAGGGACGCGGGAAGGCCGGCCGCAGAGGACTCCAGTCCCCCGGCGAGGACCGGCTTCCACTTCGTCTCGGGCTTGATCTTCTTGCTGTTCGCGGCGTTGTGGGCGGCGACGAGGTCGGTGACCGCGCCGTTGACCATGTTCCCGCTGCCGGCGAAAGCGCCCGTACCGTCGCCCGACAGGAGTTGGGACGCCTTCCGGTCGGAGGAGAGCGTCCAGTAGTTGTTCTGCGCCACGATCTGCACGTTGGCACGCGCGTTCACGCTGTAGCTGTGGGTGTAGCCGTCGCGCGGGGTGGTGTCGAAGTGGTTGTTGTAGAGGTGGACCTGTCCGACCCGGGCCAGCGGCGCGCGCTGCACGATGCCCTGGAAGACGTTGTGGTGCAGGGTGACACGGAGTTTGGAATCCTTGTCACTGCTGCCGATGAGCATGGTCTTGTCGTGGTCGGTGAAGCGGTTGTACGAGACGGTGACCAGGTCCGAGGCGTTGGTGATGTCGAGGGCTCCGTCGTGGACCTGGTACTCACGGCCGAAGTAACGCGGGTTCGAAGCGTCGAAGTGCGGGCTGTCGGTGAACGTGTTGTGGTCGGCCCACACGTGCGTCGCCCCTCGCAGGGTGACGGCGTCGTACGCGGAGTTCCAGTTTCCCTGGGAGCCGTCCTTGGGGTCCCACTGGGGGAAGCAGTCACGGGTGTCGGCGAAGGTCAGGTTGCGGACGATGACGTTGTCCGCCTTCTGGACCAGCAGACTGCCTCCGTTGATGCCCGCGTCGGTGCCGGGCACGCCGATGACCGTGGTGTTCGACGGCACGGTGATGCCCACCCGCTCGGCCTGCCTCGCCTGCGCCGCCGCCCGAGCGGACTCCTGCGCGCCGGACGGCACTTTGGACCGTCCCCATACCGAGGGGTCGTAGGCCTTGAGGTAGGCGGCGAGCGTGTAGCCCGTGCCCTTGGCGTAGTCGGCGCAGGTCAACGGGCGGCCCCGGTCGTCGGTGTTGGCGTCGATGCGGCCCTTCACCCGGATGATCCTCGGGGCGCCGGACGGGCCCGCGCGGAGCGCCTTGACCAGTTCGGCCCGGGTGGTGACGGTGACGTCGTGCGCCGCGTCGGCGGCCTGTCCGCCGGTGGTGCCGGAGCCGCTTGACGCCCAGCCGTCCTTGGCGGCCAGGCCGGCGTGTGCGAGATCGACGGCACCCGCGTCGGCGCGCATGGCGAACGGCAGGGCGCCGAGACCCGCCGCAGCGACAAGTCCCGTACTGAGCAGGGCGATACGGCGTCGGGCGGGGAGGCGGCGGTGAGAGGAAGGGGGCATGGGGTGGGGTTCCTTGTGCGGAGGTGGAGCGGAGTACTGCTCTGTCGGCCCTCAGTTGCCGCCGCACACGGCGGAGTTGCCGGGGAGGGGAAGAAAGTCGTGCGATCTGCGTCACATGGCATCGACCGGAGCCCGGGCGGCCAGGTCCCGCCGCGGATCCGGACCGAGGTGGTCCGCCCACTCCCGCCCACTCCCGGCCGCCGACCGGCCCCGCCTGACACCCGCCGGGCGGCCTCGAAGGCGCGCCGGTTCCGTCGAGGCAGGCGCCCGAACCGGCCGAGTGTGCTGCCTCGACGCGCCTCATGAGGCGGCGCGCGGCGGCCCAGTCCTGGCCGGTCGGGGTGAAAGCGGCGTTGGCTACCGGGACTTGGGTGAGGTGTACCACCGAGCGACCGAAGAAGCCCTGCTCGCGACCGCGGGCGCAGACTCTCGCCAGACCGTCGAGGTCACGTACGGCGTGGCAGAGGCTCGTAGGCCGGCGGGCCAGGCGGGCCGCGGCCGCGGCGAGCAGGACGCGGTGGACTGTGGCGTCCAGCACGTCCCGGTGTCCTGTGCCGAGTTCGGCCGCCAGGTCAGCCGCGCCGAAGGGGAGGCCCGTGCTGAACGCCAGGACGCACCCGCGAGGTGAGACACAGGCGCCCGGCGCGTGCGCCGTGCGCGCCGTTCTCGACACCGTCCGCCCCCGGCCGTGGGGTCACGTTTGCGTGAATCCGGACGAAGCCGCCCCCTCCGCCCGGCATCATCCCCGGCCATGAGACATCCGGCGTCGTCAGGTCCCGCCCCGCAGCGCGCGCACCACGTCCGCCAGCGCGCGGAACACGGTGGACAGCGCGCGCAGCAGACACGCGCGTTCGGCGGGTGCGCTGCCCCTGAGCGCCAGATGGGCGAGCGCGATGACCGTGACCGCCACCACCGCCAGACCGGCCACCAGCGCCCATGCCGTCGCGAGCATGTGCCGACTCCCCTCTTCCAGACCCCCGGTCCCGGCCGGTGCGACCGGGACCACGGTCAGGGAACCGGGTTGGCGCGGCGCCGTCACGCCGCCCGGAAGAGAACGACGGGCCGCTGCGCGAACGCAGGTCAGCGGGGCGGTGGCGGGGCCGGGAAGCGAAGTTCCCGACGCTCGGGGAGCGGCGCGGACGCCCTCTCGTGCGCGGGAGGGACCTCATGACGCACGAGACGGCCGAGGAGTCCCGGGCGGCGTCGGGGCAGGGGGCGCTCGGCGCCGGGCTGCGTCGGCTGCTCGCCGAGTCGGGGCTCGACAAGGGCACTGCGGTCGTCCGCGCCAACCGGCTGCTCGACGGCTGGGGGGTACGGCGCCTGAGCGCGTCCCGCCTCACCGAGCGCCTGTCGGGGCAGCCGGGGTCCAACTTCGCGCAACTGTGGGCACTGGTGGCGGTGATGCTGGTGGCCCGGGGCGACCTGACGGAGGCGGAGGCCGCCGCGGCGGGCCGGACCGGGACCGCGGCGGGCGACGGCCCGCCGGCGCCGAGGACCCGGGCCGGGCACACAGGCGAGGGGCCGCCCGCGCCCCGGGCCCGGGCCGGGCGCGAGTCGGGGGCCGGGCCCGGCCGCGCCCAGGGACACTACGACTACTGGTACGCCCTGTGGGAAAGCGTCCGCGCCGAGCCCGGCCCCGGACCCGACCCACGCCTCGGCGCCTACCTGGACGCCGCCGCCCGCGCCGCCCGCGTCCATCCCTACCCGGGCCTCTTCGGCGAGCACAGCCCGCCCCTGGCCGACAGTTACGTGCCCCAGCGGATGGCGGCTGCGGTACCGGGCGGCAAGGTGTCCGGGGAGCACTGGGCCGCCGCCGAAGTATTCGCGGCGCCCGGCGGAACGGGCCTGCTCGTCGCGGGGCCCGGAGGCGGGAAGTCCACCCTGCTGCGCGTCCAGGTGGCCGAAATGGCCGCGCTGCTCGCCGAGCGGGCGAACCGCAGTGCCGGGCAGGCCTTCCCGGTGCTGGTGCGCGCGGTGAAACTGGCGTCCCGGGGGCCCTTCGCCCACGTCCTGGCGGCGGCCGCCTCCGACGCCCTCGCCGGCCAGCTGGCGCCGGGCACCCTTACCGAGGACTTCTTCCGCGGGCGACCCCACCCCAAGGCCGACTGGCTCGTCCTCGTGGACGGCCTCGACGAGATCCCCGCCCCGGCCGCCCGGGCGGCGCTGCTGCGCACCCTGGCCGTGGCGGCGCGAGAGGGCCCGTACCGATTCCTCGTCACCACCCGGCCGCTGCCGCCGAACGAACTCGACACGGCGACCTCGCCCGCGGCCCGCTTCGAGCTGCTGCCGTTCACCGCCGAGGACTTGCGCGGCTACGCGCGCGCCCGCTTCGCCGCTCTGGACGGCCCCGAGGAGCACGCGGAGCGCTTCGCCGCGCTGCTGGGCAAGGCGGGCCTCGCCGATCTGGCCCGCATCCCGCTGATGGCGGCGATGCTGTGCCGTCTGTACGCGCAGGCCCCCGGGGAGCGGCTGCCCGAGGGACGCACCGCCGTCTACCGCGAGTTCGTGGAACGCGTCCACGCGCACAACACCCACAAGGACGTCATCGAGACACACCGAAGGGCGATCGAGGCGCTGGCACGGCCGTTCCAGCACATGCCCGACCGGGATGCCGTGGTCCGCGCGGCATCAGCGGCACGCGACGAACTGCCGGACCTCGTCGGTCACCTCGCCTTCCGGCTGCTCCACACCGGGGCCGCCACCATGGACGAGGCCCTGGCCGACCATCCGCGCAGCCGTCCCCCGGCCCCGCTGTCCGCGCCGGACTGGCACCGGTTCCTGCGTGAAATGCTCTCGGTCACCGGCCTGTTGACCGTCGAAGGCAGTCACCTCACCTTTCCGCACCGCACGTTCATGGAGTACCACGCGGCCCGATACGCCACGCTGACCCGCTGGGACCGTGCGGGCGAGGTACGGCACCTGCTCGACAGCCGCTGGGTCAAGCCGCCGTCCTGGCCGTTCACGCGTGCCACCTGGTCGATGTCGGTGGTGAAGGTGAACCTGCGCGCGGTCCTCGGCCTCTACGGCCTGCCCTGCCTGACCCGCGCCGACATGTCGTACGCGGGCTTCGTGCTGGACCTCGTCGAGGCGCACGGCACCGATCTGACCATCCGATACCTGCGGATCGCGCGCAGGGGCGGCGCGGAGGGCGGCACGTTCATCACGCTCCAGGCGGCGCTCGGCACGCTTGTCCCCACCAAGGCGGCCGAGGCCGCCCGCGCCACGCTGGCGGCGGTCGCGCTGAGCGGGCGTCGGGTCGCCGGGGAGCAGCGCGTCCTCGCCGCGGAGATACTGTGCCGGGTGGGCGACGAGCGTGGCATCGAGGCGCTGCGGGCCATGGCCGAGGACCCGAAACAGCTCGACATCCTCGACCAGTGGCACACACCGGCCCGGATGCAGATGTGCGACTTCGTCGCCATGGCGCCGCTCACGCCGTACGAGGAGGAAGACATGCGCCGCCGCAGCCGCCGCGACACCCAGGCCATGCTGGAGGCGGTCACGCGCGACCCTACCCTCGACGAGGCCGTGCGCCGGGAGGCCGCCCAAGTGCGGGCTGCCTTCGGCACGGCCATCGGCGAGACCCCCGCCACGCGGGTCACCCGGGCCAGATCCCGGCCGGACGGCGCGCCGTGGTGGCACCGACGCGGCCGACGTACGCCTTGACCACGGGAGTCCCCACGCTCAACGGAGCCGCCAGCCTCCCCCTGCTCCCCTGCCTGAGTTCGCGGAGGCAAGCTCCCCTCACGGCATCCAGGGTCACCTCGCCAACGAGCCGCCGTCCACCAGCACTCACTCCGTCAACCCACGACGACCCCTGACAGACAGACCGGCCACCGGGGTGAGGCCCGGGCCCGGGCGCACGAGGTGCGCCATTTTCGCTAAGGTGCCTGGTCGACGAAGTGAGTCGGGCCGGGCGCGGCTGAATGTCGCCGGGCCGGCCGAGCAAGGAGAGGCGGCATGGACACCATCGCGATGGTGCTGGAGAAAGCGTTGGCCATCGGCGGTGCCACGGGGGTGGCGGTGGTCGATTTCCGGCAGCGCCGGGTGTTGGGCTCCCTGGATCGCGGCAGTGGGCTCGACATGGACAAGGTCGCCTACGGAGACAGCGATGTGATGCGCGCCAAGCTGTACACCCTGGAGCTCCTCGGCTACGCCCCGGACAGCGTCGAGGACATCCTGATCACGCTCGGCACCGAGCTGCACATGATCCGGCCTGTGCTGCGGCTGCGGGAGGGCGGACTCTTCATCTACCTCGTCCTGGACCGCGAACGGGCGCTGCCCCTGGACGAGATCCGCCATGAGCTGCGCGCCCTGGAGCCCCTTTTGGAGCTGTAGCCCCCATGGCCTCTGGAGCGTGACTGCCAGGACCTCTGTCCGGACGACGTGGTGTGTGAGCACGCGGCGGGCGGGCATCCGGGCAGCGAACGACTTCGAGGAAGGGACAGCATGGAGATCTCCGGCATCATCACCGCCATCGTCATCGGCGCCGTCATCGGCGTGCTGGGCCGGCTCGCCCTGCCTGGCCGCCAGCACACCGGCATCCTGTGGACCATCGCCGTCGGTATCGTCGCCGCCCTGGTCGGCACCGCCATCGCCGCCGCCGCAGGCGTCGCGGACACCAAGGGAATCGACTGGATCGAACTCGCCATCCAGATCGCACTCGCCGCGGTCGGCGTCGCCGCCGTCGAACGCCTGAAGGGCCGCTGACCAGCAGGTTGGTCTCCGACGTCGGCCGCCCGGAAATTCCCCCCGGGCGGCCGACGCGTACCCACCACCCCAATCGTGATGGCCACTCGCCGGCCGCCCTGGCGGCTGCCCGGGAACGAGGGGGGTGTGCTGGTCAGCGTGAATAGTCCGCGAGGGTGAGCAGCAGGTGGGCCGACTCGGCACGTACAGCGCCCCGTCTGGGCTTCCACGATCAGTACCGGCCGGGGTGAGACCAGCCCGGAGCAGCATCACGCGAGCGGAGTTCTGTCCCTGGGGGATACGGCTCCGCGCGCGGTGCAGGCATACGTTCGTTCTGACAGAGGCAGTGCGTGCTTGGTTCCCGCTCCGCACCGCGCGCAGTCCATCGTGGTGTGCGCGGGGTGCACCAGGCGGACATCCCGCACGTGCTTGCGGCCCCTCGCAGAGATCACGGAAGAGCCGCTCCACCCCACATGCCGGGGTACGGGCCGCCCGCCCCGTACCCCGGCGTGTGCGCGTAACTCAGAAAGAAGTAGGGCCGATGTTGGTCGGCCGGACGCGGCTGCGCTGATGCGTGCACACGACCCCGGAGGCTCCTTCTGAGTTTCCCACTGTCACCCCAGCATAGGCTGAGCTGCAGGCCACGGTGAAGGCGGCGGTTTCGCAGGAGGGGTCCGGCCGGGGGTCGGCGTTCGCGCCGCTCCGGCGAGCGGGTGAGGGCCCGGCGGGCCGAGGGGCTGGCGGGCGTCCGGGCCCGTGCGGCAGGATGCGGCGGCAGTGATCGTGAGCGACGGGGGCATGGGATGACGACGGACGGCAATGAGATCACCGAGGCGATCGAGCAGTTGCGTACGCAGTTGGCCCAGGCGCAGGAGTACGGCAAGGACGCGCGGCTTCAATTCCGTATCACCGAGGTGGAGATGGAGTTCCTCGTCGAGGTGCGCAAGGACGCCGGCGGATCGGGTGGCGTCCGCCTCGGCGTGGTCAAGCTCGGCGCCGACGCGAAGGTGTCGCAGGGTACGACCCACCGGCTGCGCCTCAAGCTCGATGTGCGCGACACCCTGACCGGGGATCCCGCCACGGTCTCCGGCCGACGGTGACGGCTTCGCGGGCCGAAGGCGCGTACGACGGGGCCACGGGCGTGCACGAGGGGGCCGCACCGTTGCACCCGGGCCTCGTGGCGGTCACCGCGGGCCCGGTGGACGCCGAGGGACGCAGTGAGTTCTCGTCCGGGCGGCTGCTGGCGCCCTCGCTGGTGCTCACCTCCCGCCACGGGGTGACGTTCGCGGACGGCCGGCACCGGCCGGACATCACGGTCAGGGCCGTCGTCGGCGGGCGGGGGGCGGTGCGTCTCACCGACCCCGTGCCGTGCACCGTCCTCTGGCAGGGGGACGCCGGGCTCGACGCGGCGCTACTGCGGCTCGGCGTCGACGAGCACAGCGTTTCCGGCGCGCACGGCGTACCCGAGCCGCGCTGGGCCGAGGTGACGGGGACCGAGCCGGTCACCGTCGCCGTGACCGGTATGTCGGCCGCCGCGGCACGCAGCACGGGCGACGGCACGGAGACCGAGACGGTGCGCGGTGTCCTGGACCCGCTGACATACACGCGCAGCGACCGATACGCCATCGACGTGTCGAGCGCCTGGCCGGCCGGCTGGGACCAGTGGTCGGGCATGTCCGGCAGCGCGGTCGTGCACAAGAGCGGCGCCCTGCTGGGCGTCGTCGCCTGGAGCGACCGGCCCTACGAAGGACGACGGCTGACGGCCGTTCCCGTGCGGGCCCTGCTCGCGGACCCCGGATTCCGGGACGTGCTGCGGGAACTGACCGGCCAGGACCCGCTGTTGCGGGCGCTCGATCCCGAACGCCCGGCCGACTCCGCCCGGTTACCGGCCGCGCCGGGTCCGGCCGAGGCGCTGCGCACCACCCTCAAGGCGCCGCCCCGCCAGATCGTGGACCGGGTCGCGGAACGCCACCGGCTGCCCGAGCTGGTCGCCGGGAACCTCACAGGGCGGCCCGAGCTGGTGCATGCCATCGTCGGGATGCCGGGCGTCGGCAAGTCCGCGCTGGCCCGCCACCTCGCCCACCAGCTCGCCGCCGACTTCCCCGACGCGCAGTTCGAACTCGACCTGTACGGCCACACCCCCGACCGGGCGCCGCTGGACGCGCACGCCGCGATGGAGGCGCTGCTCACCTGGGCGGGCATCCGCGGCGACGACGCGCCCACCCTGGACGCGAAGGCCGCGCTGTGGCGGAACTGGCTGCACGGCAGACGCGGCCTGCTGCTGCTCGACAACGCGGCATCGCTCGACCAGGTGTCCTGCCTGCTCCCCGGGGACGACAGCAGCCTGGTCCTGATCACCAGCCGTATCGCGCTGCACGACCCCGACCGCATCACACTCACCGCACTCGACGTGCTGCCCGCAGACGAGGCGGTACGGCTCCTCGTGGCGGGCGCCGGACTGTCCGCGGAGGAGGCGTCCGACCCCGCCCTGGAGGAGATCTGCCGGGCCTGCGGGTTCCTGCCGCTGGCCGTGCAGGCGGTCGCCGCCCGGCTGCGCTTCGAGGAACCGGCGGAGCTGCTGCTCGCCATGCGGGAGGCGGACTCGCCGCTGCTGGAGATTCCCGACGCCGACCGGCGGGTCGGCGCGGCGTTCGCGGTGTCCTGGCAGGCGCTGGAGGCGGTGGACCCGGTGCAGGCGGGCCTGTTGCGGGTACTGGCCATGCATCCGGGTTCCGAGCTGGAGGTGGAGGCGTGCGCGGCGATGACCGGGATGACGGTGCGCGAGTGCCGCCGTCGCATGGCCGACCTGGCCGAGAGGCACCTGTTGCAACGCCACGGCCGGGGACGCTTCGGCTTCCACGACCTGTTCCTCGCGTACGCCCGGAGCCTGGCGGTGGGACACGAGCCGCAGGAGCGCTGGGACGAGGCCCTCGACCGGCTCTTCACCCACCAGCTGAGCCGGGGCGAGGCGGCTCGCGAGGCGCTGGCCACCGGAGGGGGCGAGCCGGGTGCCGCACGGGCCTGGGTCGAGGCGGAGCGCACCAATCTGATCGCCGTGACGGTGGCCGCCGTCGAACGCCGCTCCCCGCACGCCAGACGCCTCGCCGCACTGGCGCACGCCGTCCTGGGCGGGCTCGGCGCCACCACCGAACTCGCCAGGATCTGGACCGCCATGAGGGATGCCGCCATGGCTGATCACGACCGGCCCAGCCGGGCCGACGCCTTGCGGGGCCTGGCCGATACGGAGCGCACACGCGGCGATCTGGCGGCCGCGCGGGACAACTACCGGGCCGCCCATGAGCTGTACGAGGCCCTCGGCGACCGGCGCGGCCAGGCGGACGCCCTGTGGGGGCTCGCCGAGACCGAACGCTCCCGCAGCCGCTACGACGATGCGCGTGAGCTCTTCACCTGCGCCTTGCGCGTCTACGAGGAGCTCGACGACCGGGCGGGCCGCGCCGACGTGCTCTGGGGCCTGGCCAACGTCAGCGTCTCGCAGGGCCGCTACGAGACGGGCACCGGGGAGTTCCGGCAGGCGCGCGAGCTGTATGCCGGGCTCACCGACCGCCGTGGCGAGGCGCAGGCGCTGCGGGGCCTGGCCGACATCGCGCGCAACCGGGGCGGGGGCATCGAGGCGCACGAGGGCTACCGGGCCGCCCTCGTGACGTACGAGGAGATCGGTGACGTGCGCGGGCAGGCGCAGGCGCTGAGGGGCCTCGGCCATGTGGCCCGGGTGGACGGCCGCCACGACGAGGCCGCCGACCTCTTCGTCCGGGCCCGCGACCTGTCCCGCCGCATCGGCGACCGGCGCGGGGAGGCCGACATGCTGCGCGGGCTCGGCGACGTACAGCGCCTGCGGGGCCACTACGCGCAGGCCCGCGAGACGCTGGCCCGCTCCGCCGCCGTCCACCGTGAGCTGGGCAACGCGGGCGGCCTGGGATTCACGCTGCGCGCGCTCGGCGACACCGAACGCGCCGACGGCCGGCCGGACCAGGCGCGCGCCGCCTACGACGAGGCCCGCGCCGCCTTCGAACGCGTCGGCTCCCGCCGGGGCCTCGCCGACATCCTGTGCGCCCTGGCAGGCGTAATGCCGCATCAGGCCGAGGCGCGGGCGGCGTACGCCGAGGCGCTCGGCATCTACGAGGAACTCGGCGCGGACATCGCGGCAGCCGGGTGCCGCGACCGGCTGGCGGCGCTCGATGGAGGGTCGCGGACGGAGCAGTGACGGTTCGGTTTCAGCCAGGCGGCGGGGTCGCGGCACCCGCTCCTCCGCGAGCCGCCCCTCCAGCCGGGCGGGTCTTCGCGGCCGGCACGAAGCTGATCTTCAGCTCGCCCCCCTCCGTACGCGCGGGCGCGGACGGAGGCGAAAGGGTGAGGGGGCCTCTCCCCGAGTGGAGACAGGCCCCCTCATGTGTCATGCGGTCGGCGGTGTGTAGACGGACGTGTAGTGGGAGGCGTCGCCCGCGATCGAATAGCTCTCCTTGCCCTCGATCCCGACCGGCACGTCACCGGCGACGGTCACGCGGTGCAGGCGGCGCGGCAGGCCGTCGTAGTTGTCGATGGCGTAGTGCTGGGTGATCCGGTTGTCGAACAGGACGAGCTGGTTCGGGGACCAGCGCCAGCGCAGGATGTTCTCCGGCCGGGTGACGTAGCTCTGGAGCAGTTCGAGGATCTTGCGGGACTCCGCCACTGACAGGCCGACGATCCGCTGGGCGAATCCGCCGATGAACAGCCCGCGTTCGCCGGTCAGCGGGTGGACCCGTACGACCGGATGGGCGGTCCGGTAGGTGACGGACGTGAACTGGGCGCGCTGCTCGGCCTTCTCCTCGTCGACCTCCTCGTCCGGCACCGCGTAGTCGTAGTCGTTGGTGTGCTCGGCCCACAGGGTGTCGGCGAGCAGCCGCAGCGGTTCGGGCAGGCTGCGGTACGCGGCCGCCGCGTTGGCGATCAGTGTCTCGCCTCCGTAGGGCGGGACGGTGATGCTGCGCAGGGTGCTGGCTTGCGGCGGATTGAGGACGAAGGTGACGTCGGTGTGCCAGTGGTTGGCGCGGCCGCGCTCGCTGTCGACGGGGAGGACGTTGGGGACGTCGGCCACGGCGGGCACGGTGGGGTGTGCGGTGGTCAGCTCCCCGAAGTGGCGGGCGAAGGCCTGCTGGCCCTCGTCGTCCAGGTCGATGTCGTCGAAGACCAGGGCCTTGTGCTCGCTGAGGGCCGTACGCAGGGCGGTGACGGTCTCGGCGTCCAGGGGCTTGGCGATGTCGACGCCGGACACCTGGGCGCCGATGTGCGCGGTGACCTTGCGGAACTCGATGTCGGACATGTGTGGGGTCCTGCCTTTCTAGACGTGGGTCAGGGTCGGGGAGGTGTGCTGGTTGGCGGGGCGCGGCAGGCCGTAGCGCTCGCGCAGGGTCTGCCGGGGGCCGTACTCGCTGCGGAACAGGCCGCGCCGGCGCAGGATGGGCACCACGTGGTCGACGAACCGGTCGAGGCCGGACGGCAGGACCGCGGGCATGATGTTGAAACCGTCGGCGGCGCCGAGGCGGAACCAGTCCTCGATGGCGTCGGCCACCTGCTCGGGCGTGCCCGCGAAGGTCAGATGGCCGCGTCCGCCGCCCAGGCGGCCGATGAGCTGCCGTACGGTGAGCCGCTCGCGCCGGGCGAGTTCCACGACGAGGGTGTAGCGGCTCTTGGCGCCCTCGATGGCGCTCTCCGGAGGCAGGTCGGCGGGCAGCTGGGAGTCCAGTTCCAGCACGCCCGCCTCCAGGTGCAGCAGGTGTTCGAGGCGGTGGAGGCCGTGTTCGGGGACGATGTGGTCGTCCAGCAGCCGCTCGTGTGCGCGTGCCTCGGCCTCGGTGGATCCGATGACCGGGACGATGCCGGGCAGCACCTTGACGTGGTCGGGGTCCCGGCCGGCCGCACGCGTTCGGGCCTTGAGGTCGCTGTAGAAGTCCTGTGCGTCGTTGAGCGTCTGCTGGGCGGTGAAGACGGCTTCCGCGTGGCGCGCCGCGAACCGCTTGCCGTCCCGCGACGAGCCCGCCTGGACGAGGAGCGGGTAGCCCTGGGGGCTGCGCGGTACGTTGAGGGCGCCCTCGACGCTGAAGTACGTCCCCTGGTGACGCGGCGGGTGGAGCTTGTGCTCGTCGCCCCAGACCCCCGCCGCCTTGTCCGCGACGATCAGGTCGTCCTCCCAGCTGTCCCAGAGCTTGAGCGCCACGTCCAGGAACTCGTCGGCTCGCTCGTAGCGGGTGGCATGGGCGGGTTCGTCGTCCAGCCCGAAGTTGCGGGCGGCCTCGGCACCGGCGGTGGTCACGATGTTCCAGCCCGCCCGTCCGCCGCTGACGTGGTCGAGGGAGGCGAATCTGCGGGCCAGGTTGTAGGGCGAGTTGTACGACGTGGAGGCGGTGGCGATCAGACCGATGTGCTCGGTGGCCACGGCCAGGGCGGTGAGCAGGGTGAGGGGTTCCAGAACACCGGACGGACGCTGGCCGACGTTGTTGAAGAGGACCGGTCCGTCGGCGAGGAAGAGCGAGTCGAAGGTGCCGTGTTCGGCGATGCGGGCGAGGTCACGGTAGTGGTCGAGGTCGACGCTCGCGTACGGATCGCTCTCGGGCAGGCGCCACGATGCCTCGTGATGTCCGGTACTCATGAGGAAGGCGTTGAGGTGGAGTTGACGCCGGGTCACTGGTGGTCCTCCTGGTGCGGTGGGTTCGGCTCGTCGTCCTGGTCGCTGTCCTGGTCGTTCTCGTGTTCCTGGTGTTCCTGGTATTCCGTCACGCCGAGGGCGGCGAGGAGCCGCTCGCGGTAGTCGCCGAGCAGGGGGTCGCGGTACTGGCGCGGGTGCGGGCGCTCGATGGTGAGGTCGAGGCCGATACGGCCCCGGTCGAGCACGAGCACCCGGTCGGCCAGCACGATCGCCTCGTCCACGTCGTGCGTGACGAGGAGGACGGAGGGCCGGTGGCGCTCCCACAACTCGCGCAGGAGTGTGTGCATACGGATGCGGGTGAGCGCGTCCAGGGCGCCGAACGGCTCGTCGGCGAGGAGCAGTTCGGGTTCTCTGACGAGGGAGCGGGCCAGTGCGGCACGCTGGGCCTCGCCGCCCGACAGCTCGTTGGGCCAGGCCCTCTCACGCCCCGCCAGACCCACCTCGGCCAGGGCCGCGCGACCGCGCCCCACGGCTTCCTTGCCGTCCGTGCCCAGCAGGACGTTGTCCAGCACCCGGCACCAGGGCAGCAGCCGGGAGTCCTGGAAGACCACCGACACCCTGGCCGGGGCGGTCAGCTCGCCACTGCCCGCGACCCGGTGGTCGAGCCCGGCGATGGCCCGCAGCAGCGTGCTCTTGCCGGAGCCGCTGTGTCCGAGCAGGGCCGTGAACTGCCCGGCCGGGATGGCGAGGTCGATGCCGTCGAGGACCGTGCGGCCCTCGAAGGAGCGGGTGAGCCCGGTGAGGCGGACTGCCGGGGCCGTGACGTCGGTGGTCAGTTGCTCAGCGTGCGTCGCCACGACAGCACCCTCCGTTCGAAGAGGCGGACCGCGCTGTCGGAGAGCAGGCCGAGGACTCCGTAGATCAGCAGGCCGACAAGGATGATGTCCGTGCGGCCGTAGTTCTGGGCCTGGAACATCATGTAGCCGAGGCCGCTGGTGGCGTTGATCTGCTCCAGGACGACCAGCGAGAGCCAGGAACCGGTCACCCCGAGCCGTAGCCCGACGAAGAAGCCGGGCAGGGCGCCGGGGATGACGATCTGCCGGATGAAACGGATCCTGGACAGGCCCTGCGCTTCCGCGAGTTCGACATAGCGGTGGTCGATGCCCGACAGCGCGGCATGCAGGTTCAGGTAGATCGGGATGTAGACGACGATCGCGATGATCGCGATCTTGAAGGTCTCACCGATGCCGAGCCAGAGTATGAGGAGCGGAATCAGGCCCAGGGTCGGAATCGCACGGTTGAGCTGGACGGTTCCGTCGATCAGCGCCTCGCCGATCCGGCTGAGGCCGGCGGTGAGTGCGAGTACGACACCGGCGGCCAGCCCGAGCGCGAACCCGTATCCGGCGCGTTCCAGTGAGGTGAGCACATCGGTGGGCAGCGTGCCACCGCTCCACAGGTCGCCCGTGGTGCGCAGGACCGTCCAGGGCGCCGGGATCGCCGCGGGGTCCAGCTGTCCGGCCGCGGACGCCGCGGCCCACAGGGCGAGGACCAGGGACGGGCCTATGAGGCGGGAGGCGGGTAGCCGTTTGCCCGGGGCGAGGCTGCGCCGCCTGGCCGGGCGTACCGCCGGGGGTGTTTCGGTGGGCGCGGACACAAGGAGGGGCGTCGCGGTGGTGGTCATGGCCGTCACCTCTGATATCCGGCGGGGACGGCCTTGGCCGCGATGCCCTCGAAGCGCCGGTCGAAGAGCGAGTCGACCGTGAACCTCTTCACGAAGCCGCCCTCCGCCAGCAGGTCGGCGGTCTCCTGCTCCCACTTCACGGCCTCGTCCCAACTCGGTCGGAAGAGCGGTTTGTTGGCGAGCGCGGTGATCGACTGGGCCTGTGCGGTGGTGAGGTTCTGGGTCTTGACGTAGAACTCCTCGTTCCAGGTGTCCGGGTGCTCGTACGCCCACACCTGTCCCTTGGCCCAGCGAGGGATGTACGCGGCGATCGCGGCGGCTTTCGCGGGGTCGGCGAGGACGGTGGCGGGCGCCCACAGGAGGTTGAGCAGGTCCACGACATCGGTCGTGATGGTGTGCGCCCCCTTGGGGCCGTACTGCTTGAGGTAGGCCGGGACCTGCTGGTTGGCGAGCGGGGCGATGTCGACCTGTCCCGCCTGGAGCGCGGTGAGGAACTGATTGCTGGTCAGCGGCACCAGCTTCACGTCGTCGTGGGTCAGCCCGGCCTTCTTCAGGGCGCGCAGCAGAACCACTCCCTGCGCCTGGCCCTGCGAGAAGGCCAGCTTCTTCCCCTTGAAGCCGTGGACGTCCTCGATGCCGCTGCCGGGTTTCGTGGCGAAGAGGTAGTTGGGCTTGCGGGTGATGCCGATCGCCACGATCTTCGCCGCGTAGCCCTGGTAGTGCGCCTGGATGGGCGGGATGCCCGCGTTGTTGGCCAGGTCCAGGGACTTGGCACGGAAGGCGTTGATGACGTCGGGTCCGGCACCGATGTTCAGCCAGCTGGACACGGTGAAGGGCAGGTCGTTCAGGCCCGCCAACTTGAACTGGAGCTGCTGCACGCCCTGGTACGAGGCGACCTTGAGGCTCGTACCGGCGGGCACCTCGGCCGCCGGCGGGGCGAGCACGCCCCCCGTGGCCTCGGCTTCGTTGCCGGCGGCACTGGCCCCCGCGCAGCCGCTCAGACCGACGGCAGCGATTCCGAGCAGGGAGGACAGGAACAGTCGCCGGTCGACACCGGCCGCGAGCGGGGACACTGGTGGCATGGGAGGACTCCGTGAGCTGGGAGGGAGGAATACCACGTGAAATTCCGGCCAGGGCCAAGCCCGGAAGGAGAAATACGCGGGAGAAAATACGCACGCCAAAGAAGCGAGGGAGAAAGGGAGTTCGCGACGCCGGTGCGTCACCACGTCAGCGCATGGCAACGCACGCGACAATGCGCCGATTCAACCGCGCGTCAGCGTGGGGACGCGTGGGGAAATGGACACGCGGACACCTGGGCGTGACGCGTCAGCAACAAAGGGTGCGGCCTACCCGCATCAGGTCGATGACACGGCACCTGGTCAGCGGAGTGCGCCGCAACGCCAGCAGCGACGACGCCTTCGACGGCGCGACACCGACGCTCCGCTCGCGGACCTGCCGCGACCGGGCCATCGGGGAGAATTCCTGCGCGCTGCTCATGCCCAGAATGCTCGCGGCCCGGCACTGCCCCTGTCAACATTCGGAGTTTCTGAATTAATGGCGTCCGTCGGCATGCCCAGCGGATCCCGGTAGAGCACGTCGAGGGCGACCGAACCGCCCGCCACCGCGAGCACCGATTCCGCGAAACTGGTGGGCACGACCAGCGCCCCCCGCTCCCGCCCGACCATCCGGGCCCGCGCCACCAGGAGGCGTACGGCGACCGGATCGCCATCGGCCGCGGCGCCCACCACATGCATCGGGTTCGCCGTACGGATGACGCCGCTCTCCCGCGCCCGGCGGGACAGTGTCCGCTCGCTGAGCTCGGCCTGAAGGCACCCGGTCCGGCCGCAGTCGCACGGCTCCGTGCCGCCCTCCAACGGCAGATGGGCGATCGCGCCGGCCTGTGAACGGGGCCCGTGATGGACCTCGTCGTGGGTGGCGAAGGCGGCGTCCACCACATTGCCGACGAAGAGGTGCAGCACGCTGCGACCGCCCCGGGCCCGGCCGAACAACCGCTCCGCGTCGACCAACGCCCGTGCGTGCCCGTCCACATGGACCGGCAGGCCGGTACGGGCGCCGATCACCTCTCGGACGGCCACGTCGCGCCAGCCGAGGAGCCCGTGCTCCACGATGGTGCCGGAGTTCCGGTCCACCCATCCCCCGGCCGCCACACCGACGCCCAGTGGGGTACGTCCGCCGGCCTGCGCGAACAGCGCGTCGAGCCCGTCGGCGGCGTCGGCGAGGATCCGGCCCGGCTCGATGCCCTCGCCGTGGCCCAGCCGCCGCTCGGCGACCACCCGCCCGCGCAGGTCGAGCAGCGCGACGGTGGTGTACGGCACAGCCACGTGCACCCCGCCGACCACGAACCGCGAAGTGTCGAGGTCGACGGGTATGTACGGGCGCCCGACCCCCTTGGACTGCCTGGGCAGCGCGCCCTCCCGTATCAGGCCCACCGCGCCCAGCTGTGCGCAGTAGTCGGTCACCGACGCCGGGGAGAGGCCGGTCAGACGGGCGATGCCGCTGCGCGCGACGGGACCGTACTCAAGGACGGACCGCAGGACGACGCTGGCGCTGGTCCTGCGCCGGGCGCTGTCCGACACCCGGCGGACCGCCGGGGCCGGACGGTACGGCGGGGAGACAAGCGGGGGTACGGATGCCACGGAGCGGTACATGGGGAACTTCCTCGGGGAGCTGGTCCGACACTGCGCCGACTGCTTCTCGGCGATCGGGACGGGACCCGCTCCGGCCGCCTCAGCGGGAGAGACAGGTGGCGGTGGCCTGGCGCCGCAGGTCGACATAGCGACGCGACGCGAAGTTCTCAGCCTGGGCGACCATGGCTCGAAGCTAGCAAACCCGCCCGCCCCTGCCCAGATACCGTCCACGGTACGGACCGACGGCGACACCACCGCTGCCCCTTGCCCGGCCGCCACACCGCACGGCCGCCCGGCAACCGGGCCGGGCGGCGGAAGGTGCGCCCGAAGACTTCAGTGGCCCACGGGGGCCCGGCGGGCACGGGCCCGGTCGCGGAACCACGCAGTGCCCCCCACCAGCACCGCCGCCCCCACCCCGTACACCGGCAGCCACAGAGTCGTCGTGGCCGCCAGGCACTCGGCAACGGCCTTGCGGGCCTGGACGTCCTGCGCGAACGCCAGGGCGGGACCGTCACCGCCGGCCAGGTTCCCCAGCGCGGCTTGCACCTGGAGGGCCTCGTACCTGCCCATCAGTTCGCACTCGCCGCGCGTGCCCGGCATCGGGAACAGTCAGGCCCCGCGCTGCAGCAGGGGTGCCAGGGCGACCGCCACACAGAGGCCGACGACCAGCGCGTACGCGACCAGGCCGCGCATGTAGGCCGAGCGAATGTCCGGCGTCCACTGCGCCCGACGCTGGAAGGCCAGCATCACCGCAAGAAGCGTCGCCCCGATGAACGTGGCGAACCACTGCCACGAGCCCTGGGCGAGGGCGAACGTCAGCACCGCGGCGAGTCCGATGCCGATGACACCCGGAGCCGGAACGTCATCGCCTGCCGCGACGGACGCCGGCCTCGGGGTCACACGGGGGCTGGGATCGCTCACGGGCTCTCCTGCGGGGGGAGACATCAGCATCCTTCACGGGTCACCGCGGCCCCGGACACCATGCCGTACGAGCCCGGCGCCTCGCCCGGATGGCCCGCACCTGGTCGGCCATGCGGGCCACTGGCCGGGTGCGTCTCCTGCCCGTGGGCCACCGGACCGGCTCCTGGATCGTCGGCGAACCGATCGGCGCGGGCGGCTGGGCCACCGTCTACGCCGGGCGGCCGGCGGACCGGGCCAGGGCCAAGACCTTGCCGTCCTCCTCATGGGCGAAGGCGCAGGGTCGTCGACGCCGCCCCTTGCCGGCGGGCCGCGCGTCAGCATGGCTGTGCCTGAGCTGGTGTCTCACGTACGCAGGTACGAGGCCCCGTTGAGGTCCAGGACCGTCCCCGAGGCCCATTCGGCCGCCGGTGAGGCCAGCCACAGCACGGCCGCCGCGATCTCGTCCGCCGACGCCACCCGTCCGAACGGGCTCTGGGCGCGGATCGCCTCGCCCTCCGCCCCGCTCAACCGGTGCGCAACCCGCTCGGTTTCGAAAAACCCGGGTGCCACGGAGGCGACGCCGATCCCGTACGTGGCGAGGTGCACGGCGAGGGACTGGCCCAGCGCGTGCACCGCCGCCTTCGTCGCCCCGTACGCCGGGTGGTCCGGTTCGCCGCGGAAGGCCCCGCGCGAGCCGACGTTGACGATCCGGCCACCACCGCCCTGCTCGATCATCCGGCGAGCCGCGAGGTGGCTGAGGTTGGCCGTCGCGAGGAGGTTGACGGACACGTGACTCTGCCAGGCGGCCGCCCAGTCTTCGTACGCGGTGGTGGCGAGCGGATGTGGGAGGTTCACGGCGGCGTTGTTGACGAGCACGTCCAGCCCACCGAGTCCTGCGGCCGCCGTCTCGGCGACGGCGTGCGCACCGTCAGGGGCGGACAGGTCCCCTCCGGCGAGCACGTGCCCCGTACCGACGAGGGAGGCGAGGGTCGTCTCGGCCTCCTCGCGCCGCGAGCCGAAGTGGACGGCTACCCGGTCGCCATTGGCGGCGAACGCCTGAGCGAGCGCACGGCCGAGCCCGCGCGAGGCACCGCTGACGAGCACGCGACGGCCGGTGGACGGGAAGGCGCGTGCTGAGGGGGAGGTGCCGGTGGAAGTGGCGGTTTCGGTGGAAGGGAAGGACGCTGCGGAAGTCATATGGATCATGATCCCCCTCGGCCCGCGCGGCCGGACCGGCGCCCCGCCCCACGGAGGAGCAGGAATCGCTCCCCCGAATCCGAGGTGGGCGCGCATCTGACGGGCGGGTGTGCCCAGCGGGAGCACGCCGCCGAGCCTGGCCTCGGGGACGGGGACCAGCATCCTCGGCAGGTTGAGCACGATCGCCCGTGAACCACCGCCTCCCGGCTCTCTCCGGCAGCGCCCCGGTACGGGTGCGAGGACGACCAGATCGCGAAATCGCCTGCGCCGAGCCGGGCCTCGCTGCGCCCTTGGGAGACGGCCATGGATCCGCCGAGGATCAGGGCGAGTTCGTAGCTCTCCGGATCGCTTTGGCGCACGAGCGCCGCCGTCCGGTCGGAGCGCAGTTCGGGGAAGCACATCGTTGTCAGGTGCAGTTGCCCCATGGGCAGGGATCCGATGCTTCCGTCGAAGGCGGCGGCGTCGCTGGTGACGTGCACCGGTGCCACGCCTCGGCCGACGGCCTCCCGCCACCATGTGAATTGCTCGTCCTGCGGCAGACCTGCGGTGTCGAAGTGTGTGCCAGGCCATGAGCTGCCCCTCCCGAGGGACTCCTGCTCGTGCACCACTCGTGCACCAACGGTGCTCA
Organism: Streptomyces sp. NPDC059994; assembly: GCF_042737755.1. Classification (NCBI taxonomy): domain Bacteria; kingdom Bacillati; phylum Actinomycetota; class Actinomycetes; order Kitasatosporales; family Streptomycetaceae; genus Streptomyces; species Streptomyces sp. NPDC059994. The sequence continues at coordinate 13,531 of NZ_JBHWUR010000006.1, read as the reverse complement.
CGGGCGCGAACGGCGGGCCATGCGCGCCCCGAAACATGGCCGGGCCATTGCCCGGAATGGCCGACGCCGCCTCCGCGGGGCCCCGGCGGGTGTCGAGGCCGCCGCTTCGCCGCAGCGTCGCGGTGGCGATGGCCGGGAACTCCGTTACGGGGCCCGCGCAGTTGCGCTCCGGTACCGCCGGCGTCGGCAACACCCACACCAGCCCGTGGTACCACCAACGGCCAGGCCTGGACGGTGCACGCGTCAAAGGCGGGGCCGGCGGCCGGGGTGGGCCGAACGTCGCCGCAAGCGCCGCCGCGGCTGCGCGGGCGATTGAGCGGAACCTCGTCGTAGAATCGTGGCGTGGCATTCATGAGCACCCCGCACTACTGCTTCCTGTGATCGGCAGGCTTTGAGGGCGATGCCGGGCGGCGTCGCCCTCCTTGGTGTGCCTGCCGCGTGAACCACGTCCCCGGCGCTGCCCGTACCGAGGCGGCCGGAGGCTGGGCCCGTCCCTTCCTGGGGCGGTGACTTTCGAAGTACGCGTGCAGGCACGGTCCCCTCCCTTCACCGTTGCCAGGAGTGCCTTGTGCCCGTGTCGCTTTGTCCTGCCCTCGAACTGTTCCTCGGCCTGCTGCGCTGCCCGGGGTGCCGCGCCCGTCTGCACCCCGGCCCCGGCGCACTGCGCTGCCCGGCGGGCCACACCTTCGATATCGCCCGCCACGGCTATGTCAGCCTCCTGACGGGCGCCCGCGCCACCAGTGGCGACGACGCTGCCATGGTCCGGGCCCGGGACCGGTTCCTGGCCACGGGCAAGTACGGGCCCATCTGCCAGGCCGTGGCCCGTCTGGCGGCCGACGCCGTGCCCGAGCGGGGCACGGTCGTGGACGTCGGCTGCGGCACGGGCTACTACTTGGCCGGCGTACTCGACCAGTTGTCTGGCGCCCGTGGTCTGGGACTGGACACCTCGGTACGCGCGCTGCGCTCGGCGGCCCGCGTCCATGAGCGGGCCGCCGCGGCGGCCTGGGACGTCTTCCGTCCCTTCCCGCTGGCCGACGCGATGGCCGACGTCGTGCTGGACGTGTTCGCCCCGCGCAACCCATCCGAGTTTCACCGGGTGTTGCGCCCGTCCGGCCGGTTGGTCGTGGTGCGACCTACCGGGCGGCACCTGGCCGAGCTGCGTGGCCGTGGGCCCGCGGTGGTCACGGTCGACCCGGCCAAGGAGCAGCGCCTGCACCAGGCGCTGGCCCCCTTCTTCGAGGCCACCGCCACCGAGCAGATTGAGTACGTCACGTCCTTGACCAGGCTGGAGGCCCTCGACCTGGTGGGGATGACTCCGAGCGCACGCCACCTGAGCCCTTCAGACCTGGACGATGACGGCCTCCTGGCCGACCAGGTCACCGTCTCCGTGCTGGCCACCGCCTACCGGCCTCGGTGACCACGAGCGGGCGCACGCGCCTGCTGACCGTCGAGCAGTGCACGCCTGGTGCCCTGCCTTCCCCGCGACACGGGGGAGGCAGGGCATCCCTGCGAGCGGTCGTTGTCCGTCGGCGCGAGCCGCGACAGGACCACCGGGGACATGGGAGAAGCACTCCAGGCGCACCACGCGATCAGCCATCTCGCGGGGACTGTCTGGTCGCAGCCCTCAACGAGTGGCTATGAGCAGCGGATTTGCAGGCGTCCTCAGCCTTTCGGCGCGGACACGGCGCAGGCGTCGGCGATAGCCTGAGTGTCCCATGAGTGTGACCTCGGTCCCGGACGGACCGAGCGGCGTAAGGTCGTAGCGCCAGATCCAACCGCCGAACTCCAACTGACCGTCGCCCTTGCCACCGGAAGGGCCAGACGCCCCAGGCCAGAGCCCCCGCCCTTCAGAGCGGGGAGTACGTCAATCCCATTCCCAGCGCATGGCCTGGAAGCCCGGGCCGGGGTCTTCGACGGTGAAGGCGGCGCGGCCGGAGGCGCTGATCCAGACCTGCTCGGCGGGGTCCATGGGACCGCCGGCGGTGGTGCCGAAGTAACGGTGGCACCGGATGGGGACGGCGTCGGGATGGAACTGGACTTCGAGGGTGTAGAGCCGGGCGGGGGCGCGGAAGCCGGTGCCGACCTCGCTGGTGCGGGCACCGGTGGTCGAAAAGGCGTAGGTGTACTCGATTACGTCGGTCTCGCCCTTGGTGAGCACCCGGTCCAGGAGCAGTTCCGCGACGGACAGCGGCACCGAGATGTCAGAACGCACCCGGCCTTTGCGGGCATTGCGGATGTCCGTGAGCTCGGGCAGTGCGCGCTGCGGGTCGTCGCCACGGCTGATGAGCACCAGCCGGTCCACCCGCTCGTGCTCGGCGCGCAGCACCATGGTGACGGTCAGCCGCCGCTCGGCGCCGTTCTCGTCGATCTCGTACCGGTCGTGCACAGCAAGCCGGGTCAGCCCGTCGTCGGTGGAACCCATCGCGTCGAGCAGGCCGGGCAGGCTCTTGTACTGCTGCCACAGGTCCTCGGTCTCCAGCACCCGAGGCGGCCGGTTGACCCAGCGTCCGCGCGGGCGCTGGGGACCCAGCAGGGAGACCAAGGAGTCGGTGGGGAGGCCCAGCAGTTCCTCCAGCAGCCGGACGGCCTGCCGGGACTGGGGGCGTTCGGGGCGGCTGCGGCCACGCCGCCAGTAGCTGAGAGTGGTCACACTGACGGCGACTCCGCGGGCCGCCAGCCGGTGCTGGATGCGTTCCAGGCTGAGGCCGCTGGCGCGCACGGCGCAGTCGAGCGCGACCTCGAACGGGCCGTGGCGCAGGGCGTCGGCCAGGTCGGGCAGCGGGGGTTGAGGGGGCACAGGTGATCCGTCCTGCGTGCCGTGCGGGGGACCACATGCTAGCGACTTCCAGCCAAACGGCAGGTGACACACGTCACGATGTGAACAGTCTTGGCCAGGGCCCTGCTTGCGCAGGGGCGAGCACCGACCGCTCGTTCTGCTCGGTACACACGCGCCCATCAGGGCGGGAAACAACGGGGACACACACCCGTTACTTGTCATGATCGTTTCACAGGGATGCTTATTAAACAGAATTGGCATCTCATTGCCCCGGAGACGTAGATCCCGCCATTCTCCGTGCCCATGAAACGATCTCTACTCGTCGGTACGCTGTCCCTCGCGGTCAGCGGCCTTCTGATAGCCGGTGCGGGCACCCCCGCCTCCGCCGCCAAGGGTCCCCGGGCCGTCTCGCCTAAGCCGAGCAAGGCCCAGGCACTGCGGGATGCCACCGCCGAGGTGGCCGCAAGCCCCAACACCGTCCGGGCAGGCGTCCACGACACCTTCCTGTCACACGATGTGACGGTCGACAAGGACGGCAGCCGCCACGTCCACCTGGACCGCCGCTACCAGGGCCTGCCGGTCCTGGGCGGCGACGTCATCGTGCACTCGGCTCCCAACGGTGAGCTGCGCTCGACCTCTATGACCCTCAAGGCCCCGCTGTCGCTCTCGGTGACGCCGAAGGTCAGCAAGCAGCGTGCCGTGGCCGTGGCCGTCGCGAAGTTCAAGGGCGTCAGGAAGGGCAGCAAGGCCGAGCTCGTCGTCGACGCGACGTCGGCCACGCCGACGCTCGCCTGGCAGGTCGTCGTCGACGGCACCGCCCCCGACGGCTCGCCCAGCCACTTCCACACGCTGGTCGACGCGACGACCGGACAGGCCGGGAAGTCCTGGAACACCTTCCACAGCACGGTGGTCCCGGGCCACACCACCACCTCGCAGACCACCGCAATAGCCGGTGCCGCCGCCTCGGGCACCGGCCACGGCTACCAGGTCGGCGACGTGACGCTGGGCACGAACAGCGTCTCCGGCGGGTACGAGCTCAAGGACCCGACCCGCGGTAACGGGGAGACGCGGGACGCCCAGAACAAGACCGTCACCAACGACTCGCCGCCGGCCGGCTGGGGCGCCGCCTTCACCGACACGGACAACGTGTGGGGCAACGGCACCCTCAGCGACCGCGCCACGGTCGCCGTGGACGCCCACTACGGCATCCAGGCCACCTGGGACTACTACAAGAACGTCCACGGCCGCAACGGCATCAAGAACGACGGCGTCGGCGCCCGTTCCTTCGTGCACTACGGCGTCAACTACGCCAACGCGGGCTGGGACGACGACAGCTTCAGCATGATCTACGGCGACGGCGCCTCCGGCCAGAAGCCGTTCACCGAACTGGACGTGGCCGGCCACGAGATGAGCCACGGCGTCACCGCGGCCACCGCGGGCCTCAACTACTTCGGTGACGCGGGCGGCATGAACGAGTCCACCTCGGACATCTTCGGCACCCTGGTCGAGTTCAACGCCAAGAGCCCCGCGGACACGCCCGACTACCTCATCGGCGAGAAGATCAGCACCTCACCGCTGCGGTACATGGACGATCCGAAGAAGGACGGCGCCTCCCAGAGCTGCTGGACCACCAACACCAAGAACCTGGACCCGCACTACTCGTCCGGCGTCGGCAACCACTGGTTCTACCTGATGGCGGTCGGTTCCGGCTCGTCCAGCTACGGCAACAGCCCGACCTGCGACGGCGGTACGGTCACCGGCCTCGGCAACGACGCCACCGGCAAGATCTGGTACCGCGCGCTCACCACGTACCTGACGGCCGCCTCCACGTATGCGGATGCCCGTACCGCGACCATCAAGGCCGCGACCGACCTGTACGGTGCCAGCAGCACCCAGTGCACCACCGTCGAGAAGGCCTGGAGCGGCGTCGCCGGCGCGCCGACGGCGACCACATGCGGTGGCAGCGGCACCACTCAGCCGCCGAGCGGCTCCAACCTGCTGTCGAACCCCGGCTTCGAGTCGGGCGCGACCGCCTGGTCCGCGTCCTCCGGTGCCATCACCAATGACACCGGTGCCACCGCCCACGCCGGCTCGTACTACGCCTGGCTGGACGGATACGGCTCCTCCCACACCGACACCCTGTCCCAGTCGGTGACCATCCCGGCGACGGCCGCGGCTCCGAAGCTGTCCTTCTGGCTCGCGATCGACACCAAGGAGACCGGCACCACCGCGTACGACACCCTCAAGGCGCAGGTCGTCTCCGGCACCACGACGACCACCCTGGCGACGTACTCCAACGTCACGCCGAGCGGCTACGTCCAGCGCACCCTCGACCTGTCCGCCTTCAAGGGCAAGACGGTCACCATCAAGTTCACGGGCACCGAGGACTCCTCCCAGGCGACCAGCTTCCTGATCGACGACACCTCGGTCACCACCGGCTGATCCAGCGCGCGGAGCTGCACCGGCCTTGATCAACGGCCCGGACGGGATGGCGTACAACGCCCCGTCCGGGCCGTTCCAAAATATGCCGGGCATCGCACCTCCGGCACCCTCCAGCGACTGCTGAACGGGGCAACCCGGGATGCCGACGACTCGGCGCAATCGCCTTCTCCCCCGGGCAGAGCGGCCGCTCGACCGCCCGGTACGCAGCCGTCGGTGGGTTTCACCCACAGTGGCTGTTCCAGCGGCTGACCTCCCGGTCGTGGATCACACCGCCCCAGTCGACGCAGGTTCCGCGGCCGTCCACATGGACCGGACCGGCGTACAGGGTATAGCGGCCGGAATCCACGTCCTGGACGCCATTGTCGCGCCCGATCCATGCGGTCATCGCCACCACCGCTCCCGACCCGTGACGCACGACGACCACGCAGTTATGACGGCATCCTTCCGTGAGTCTTTGTCGTTGCACGGATCGTGCGGAAAGGCGTTCACTTCCAGACCCGCGCGTTTTCAGGAATGCGCGCCCCGGCTGCGCTACCCGCAGTGCCTGTTGAACTGATAGGAACCGGTGCCCGCGGGATCCACATAGCCTCCCCAGTTGAGACAGGTGGCCTGCCCGTTCACGTAGACCGGGCCCGCGTAGTGGCGGTAGAGGCCCTTGTCCTCCTCTTCGTAACCACCGGCGGTGCGCTGGATCCACGCGGTCATGAAGTAGAGGTCGTTTCCCTCGTTCGCCCCGTACTTCTGGGTGACGACACAGTTGTGACCGTTGGAGTCGTTCCAGGTCAGAAAGGTGCGTCCATAGCCACTGATATCGAGTGAATCGACCACGCGATATCCGGAGCCGCACGCGCCGTTGTACTGCCCGTCCGTCGGTACCGCCTCGGCCGTCACCGGAACCGCGATCAGACCGGCCACCGACACGAGCGCCGTGAATCCCACCCTGATACTGATCTGTCCGGCCTTCATTCCGAGAATCTCCTCGTCTGCCGTGCGCCATATGTACGTGGGCGGTGACGGCGGACAGAGTCTGCCGCCATCCTTACGGGAAAGAGCGGGGAAGGCGTGACGGTTTGTTGTCCGGCGCCCCGTCGAACGGCCGGTGAACCGTTGCCCGCAGGGCGCCGTGCTCACTGTTCTCGCGGTGAGTTCTTGTCGGCCAAGCGAGTTGGGGCAGAGAGATGGACCGGCTGGAACCGCCGACCAGTGGGGTGGGTCAGTCGCAGTGATACGGCCCCTTGTGGAAGCGGGCGGCCCGCGATGACGTGTCGTTGTTGTCGGCTCCGACGAACCCGTCCCAGATGATGCAGGCACCCGCGGCTCTCACCTTGACCGGCCCCGCGTACTGCGAGTAGTACCCCTCGTCCCAAACCGGGACCCCGGCCCCGTCGGAACGCCGGATACCGATGAACACCCATTTCGCCGGATCGGCGGGCGCCACCTGCAGCACCGCACAGTTCTCCTCCGTGGAGGAGTTATAGGTGAGATATCCGGTTCCGACGTACGCGCCGTCCGCAGGTCTGTACATGCTGACGTGGTCTATCTCCCGGAAACCGGATCCGCATCCCCCGTTGTACGATGCCACTCCCGCCGAGGCCGAGCCGGCGGAGAAGAACATCCCCCCTGCGACGACCGCGGTCGAGACCGCCAGGGTTGCCATACGGCGGCGTATCCGTCGGGTGCGGATACCGGTTTCCGACTTTCTGCGGTGAAGCGGGGTCCGCACGTGCCACCGGGGCGCGATCTTCACTGGCCCTCCCGAATGAGGTTGAGACGACGGAAGCCCCAACGTCACCCGGCCCCGGTTTGTCCGTCAATTCATCCCCTCAAAAGCCCAGGTCGGCGGCGGACATTGGGAATTGTCCGCGGACAACAGAACGGGGCGCCCGCTCATTCCGCGCATCCGATGAGGCCACTGCCGGACCGCCCCTGCCCCAACCGAGCGCCGTCGGGCTGCGGTTGGGGGCGGTGACCAGTCCCCTGTTTGAGCTGCCGACGGTCGCCACCCGCGCGGCCCTCGCCCGCCGGCGGGAGGCGTCCGGGGCAGCGGACACCTTATCCGGCGGGCGAAGCCGCAGACCGCCAACGCCGGTCATCCCTACCCTAGTTCACGGTCAGCTCCGCGACGCCCGGGTGCTTCTTGGCCTCCGCATCGCCTTGCACCGTCACCCGTACATACCGCGCGAGCCGCGCATCGCCCGCCACCGCGCGCTGCCAGTGCCGCCCGTCAAGGGACAGCTCGATGCTGTAGGCAGTGGGCTTGGTGTCGTTCCAGGTGGGGGTGACCTTCGTGACGCGGACCGGCTTGGCGAGGTCCGCCGTCAGCTCGCCCCGTGCACCGTCCGGGACCCAGGCCGTGGCCGTGTTGCCGTCGAGCGCGGCGCTCGCGTACATGCCGGGCTGTTCGGATGAGGCCGTGGCCGTGGTGCAGCGGGCCGCGTTGGTGGTGGGGTCGAGGTCGGGGCGGCGGGTCTTGAGGACGGCCGGGACGTCCTTGCTGACGATCTGCTCGCCCTGGGGAGTGTCGAGCGTCATCGGCGCGCCGTCGGTGAGGCGCACGGTGGTGCGGTGGGCGCCGAGTTCGATGTCGTAGGTGCGCCCCTGCCAGGTCAGGCCGTGCAGGGTGACGCCGCGGTCGAACTGCGGCGGCAGCATCGGGTCGAGGTGCACGCGGTTCTCGCGCATCCGCATCCCGGTCAGGCCGTTGGTGAAGACCTGCAGGAAGCCGCCCTTGCCGGTGAGGAAGTCATGCGCGGGCGAGCCCGCCAAGGGGTCATCGGCGCCCGCCTTGTCACCGCGGGCCTCCGAGAACTGCGCGAAGGGGCCGCGGACGAACGGCTTGATGGAACGCTCCAGATACGTGTACGTGGAGCAGCCCGGCTCCCCGATTCCAGCGGCGTCGATGGCGTGCACCGAGTCCGTCATGGCCGGGCCGTCCGGGTCGGTGCGCTGGGCGTAATAGTCGAGGGTGGCGGCGTCGGCGCCCTTGGGCATCGGCCACTCCAGCGGGTACACCAGCAGGACCGTGTCGGCCTGCTTGATCGTGCTGCCGTGGTAGCCGTCGTACTGCTGGAAGACCTTGCTTTGCGCGTCGTACGGGATCCGGATGCGGTCGGCGATCGCCTTCCACGCGGTGGGAGCCTGCTTGCCGAGTACTTCGGCGGCGCGGGTGGCGCGGCGCAGCGCCGTGGCGGCGCCGGCGTTGGTGAAGACCGCGTCGTCGACACCGTTGCTGTACTCGTCGGGCCCGGCCGTATCCTTGATCGAGTAGCTGCCGTCCGTGTTGCGGCTGACACGTCCCGCCCAGAACTCGGCGACGCCCTGCAGCACCGGCCAGCCGCGCTCGCGCAGCCACTGGGTGTCCTTGGTGGCCAGGTAGTACTGCCAGGTGGCCAGGGAGATGTCGGACTGAAGGTGGATCTGGGTGCGGCAGTGCGGCGGGTCGACGCTGTGGCACTCCTGGGCCAGGTTGCCCGAACTTCCGCTGTTCCAGGGGTAGAAGAGCCCTTGATAGCCGAGCTTGCGGGCGTTCTCGCGCGCCCCCGCGCGGGTCCGGTAGCGGTAGTCGACCACGGTCTTCGCGAGTTCGGGCCGGGTGGCGAGCAGGCCCGGGTACATCCACGTCTCGGCGTCCCAGAAGACGAGGCCCGCATAGTTGTCGCTGGTCAGGCCCGCCGGGGCGATGCTGTTGGCCGCGCCCTCGCGGGTGTTGGAGAGCAGCCCGTACTGCGCGGACCGCACCCACGACTGCATCTCGCGCTGCCCGGGGACCTCGATGTCGCTGCGCCACAGCCTCGACCAGGCGGCGGTGTGGGACCGCAGCAGGGCGTCCCAGCCACGGTCGGCGGCACGCTGCGAGGCGGCGGTGGCGTCGCGGCGCGGCGCGTGCGAGGTCAGAGCCGTGTCGACGCCGACGTACTTGGTGAAGTCGTAGGACTGCCCGCGCCGGACCGGGAGGGCGAGGACCTGGCGAGCGGTCATGTTCTGGGCGTGGCCGGCCTGTTGGGTCGTGGCGCCTTGGGCTCCGCGTCCGGCACGCAGGGTGGAGGCGACGGCGCCGTCGACGTCGGTGCCGTCCGTGCGGAAAGCCACGTCCATGGTCGGTGCGGTCCGGCCGTCGCCGCGCCGCCCCCCGGTCCGGTCACCGCCGCCGGTCTGCTGGATGCGCCGCGCGCCGCGACCGTCCAGCATGTCGGTGACGGTCGCCTCCCCGCTCCAGTGCGGGATCATGCTCATGTGTACGGCGCCCACATGCGGGTTGACACGGTCGGCGAGCACCTCGTACACGAGGTCGGTGCGGCGGCCGTCCGCGGCCGTCCAGGTGAGTGAGGTACGCACCACTCCGCAGTGAAGGAGGAGCGACTGACGGTAGTGGGAGATCCGGCCCGGCGATGTCGAAGAGTTGAAGGTATCGCTCTGCGCCCCGCCGGTACTGACACTGAGTGCGGTCCAGGTGGGCAGCGCGGCGACGGCCTGCCGGTCCGAGGCGGTCTGCTTGTTGTGCGCGTACAGACCGGAGACGAAGGAGCCGTCGTAGCGCGGGGTGAACAGCGGCCAGCCGGTCTTGGCAGTGCTGTCGGCGTATCCCGCGCCGTTGGGGGGCACGCGCTGGCCCAGGTAGCCGTTGCCGACGAAGGCATGGTGGGTGTCTGTCGCGTCCACACGGGTGGTGCCGAGCGTCCAGTCGTCGCTGTCGCGGCAGGTCGCGGTCGTGGCGGCGGCGTTCATCGCCGGCTGCGAGGCCGCCGAGGGCACGGAGGCGACAAGCACTCCGGCCAGTAGCACCGCGGTCAGTCGGGCGGCACGCGGCCGCACACCGAGGGAGTACGTCATTGTTCTCCATCACTCTGGTTCGCCTGCGAGGGTCCTGGGACCATAAATTTCCTGAACGATCCACGTCAATAGCTGTGCGTTCTTCATCAAGTTCCGAATTCATGAGGACGACTGTCGGCGGGCGGGCAGACGTGATTCAGCCAGTGCGTGGTGGCAGGGAGTGCGGCTGGGCCACATGGATGGCGAGGCCCCCTGTGGCGGCCCGGCACTACCCGCTCGCCGTGGGGCCCCTCCCCCTCCGCCCCGAGCGGGCCAGTCACCGTGGGGATGTGGGGGGTTTCGGGCACTGACGAGTGGCCCTTGTGCCCGGTGCATGAACCGCATGAACCGCACGAACCGCACGACAATGAATAGACTCCCGCCGGGGCAGAACACTCCTTGCCGCGGTTCCGCTCAGCGGACGGCGGGACCCACCGACGGCAGACAGCGCGGTGTGCGCCAGGCCTGTAGCCGCCGCTCCACCGCGACGCCCAGCGACAGCAGGCCGACGTCCTCGCGGTCGCCGGCCATCAGCAGCAGACCGACCGCGAGTTCACCCACGGATCCGGCGGGCACCGACAGCGACGGGTAGCCGGCGACGGCCGTGGCGCGCAGGGCGCGGCGGATGCTTCCGCGGTGCCCTCCGCGTCACGGGCGTCCCGCGAGCACCCGGCGTCTTCGAGCTCACCTGGGACAGCGACGGCCGCGTGACACGGAGTACGGGCTGGAACAGATACCAGGCGTGCCACATCGTGTGGCGGCGAGTCGGCAACCGCGACAGCACTCACGGGGCCATGAGCACGTCCATGGCTATGGAGGGCCAGACCCGACGGCGCTCAGCCGCCGGTTCCCGAACGGCTGCCGACCGTGTCAGGTCATCCGCCCTGCCCCGTGCCCCGCGAACCGCGGGGCGGGACCTCGGCCAGGACCAGGCGGGCGGCGGCCGCCCAGGTGACTGAGGCGGTGAGGCGGCTGCGCACGGTGTGCATCCGTTCGAACTCCTCCTCGCGGCCGCTCAGGCACTTCTCGATCCGTGCGGCCCATTCCCTGGTGTCGTCCGCGAAGTCGCCCGTGACGGGAACGATCAAGTGGTCGGCGTCGGAGCGGAGTTCCTCGCGCAGCAGCTGCGCCAGTCCGCTCTGGTCGCTGACGAGTACGGGCACGCCGCGCAGGATGGCCTCCTGTCCGACCAGGCCGAAGGCCTCCGAGCGGGACGGCATCACCACCAGCCCGGCGCGCAGCATGTCGGACTCCAGTTTGCGCGGGTCGGAGGAGTAGGGGCGTACCACCACGCGCAGGCCGGGACAGCCTGACCAGTCCTGGATGAGCTGCTGCTGTTCGTCGGCCTTCTCCGGCGGTGCGCCGCGGACGAACAGCTCGATCGGCTCTCCCGCCGTTCTGTTCCGCAGTTCGTGCACCATTCCGCAGGCCCGGGCGGCGAGGTCGACTCCCTTGAGCCGGACGTCCTCGGTGCGGCCGACGAACAGCACCTTGTGCAGCCCGTCCGGTGGAGGCCTGCGGCGCGCGAACGCGTTCGGCAGACCCCTCGCACCGGCCGGCCCGGTGGACGTGGGCGAATCGAAGCCCGGATCCAGGCGCAGCGGTTCGGGGACTCCGGTGCCCCAGAGCTCGTTGCTGAAACGGCGTTTCAGCGCCGGGCCGACCGCGACCACCCGGTGGGCCGTCAGGCCCAGCTCGCGCTCGATCTCGGTGCGTTCCTCGGCCTGCCGGGCGCGGTCGACGCCGTCACCCAGCTTGTGCCATTCGATCTCGTCGGGCGCCATGTGGACGAAGTGCAGCCGACGGGCGTGCGGGAAGAAGTCCTCCTTGAGGTGGGCGGCCGCCGGTCCGGTGATGCGGGCGTGTCCGATGACCAGGTCGGGGTGCGTACCGTGCGGGAGGGTCGGCCGACGGGTGAGCCGGCCGTAGTCCGGGGCTCCCGGCGCGCCGGGGTGGGTGAGCAGGGTGACGCCCTTCTCCTTGGCGTCGGTCACTTCGGAGGCGTCGGCGTCCAGCACGATGCAGAAGACCTGGGCGCCCGCGGCCGCCATCGCCACACACAGGTGCCGGTTGAAGGTGCTCAGACCGCCGCGGCCCGAGGACCATTCGGTGGCGACGACCAGGACGCAGGGCCGCTCCGACAGGACGTGGACGGCGGCCAGTTCGGTGGCGGTCACCCGGTCGAGGCCGAAGTCGAGTTCGTCGTCGAAGCTGGCGTCCTCGGCCTCGTCGGCGTCCGTGACCAGGTCCTCGTCCGTGGTCATACCGGCGTCGGTGTCGGTGTCAGCGCCCACGTCCTCCTCGGCGGGAGCATCGGGCTCCTCGGCCTCGACCGCGGGGGCCGCGGTGGGCGGGCCGATGGCGCCGCTGTCGGCCAGCGCCCGCAGCAGTGGCTCCGGCGTCGCATGGCTCAGGTAGGCGCTGTCCCGCACGACTTCGCCGAGGATCCGGCCTGCTGCGGCGTGGGTGGCGAGGTGTTCGAGGATGTACGGGTCCGCCGCGGCCCAGTCGCTTCGTCCGTCGGCCGTGCGCGGTACCAGGCGGGCCAGGCCCCGGGCCATGCGCCTCTGCTGCTCCCGCTCGTCGGCGGATGCCCGCAAGAACTCAGCGAGTGCGACGTGGAAGAGCCGGTGGACGGTGGTGCCGTCGGGCCTGGTGCTGTCGACCACGAGCGTGCCCGCCCGGTCGCGGAACCTCCGAAGCTCCTCGGGCGTACACACATCGCCGGTGAGGGCCTCGACCAGTGGCGCCCACAGTCCGTGAGGCAGGCCCGCTCCCTGAGCACAGGCGAGCGGCGACAGCAGGCGCTGCGAGCGTGCCTCGTCGGGGCCGAGGCGTTGGATCAGGCCGTGGAACAGCGAGGGGAGGTCTCCTGCGTTCAACGGTATGCCGTCAGCAGCCAGCGCACGCGCCGCCAACAGGTGCACCATCAGGAAGGAGTGGCCCACCTCGCGGGTGAAGTCGCGTTCGAGCTCAGCCAATATCGCGGCGGCCTGGCCGGGATCCTGGGCCAGCCGGTAGGCGAGCTGGCGCGGGGCGTCCTCGTCCCGGTACTCGGGCGAGTCCAGGTCGAGAACCTCGACGTCCGGGCCCAGTGACTCCAGTTGGGTCGGGCGGGTCACGACGAGGAGCCGCACAGCGGGAATGCGACCGAGCGAGCGTACGAAGCCGGCGAGCCCGTCGTCGTACGCGGACGGGGCCATCTCGTCGAGGCCGTCGAGGACGATGACGACGGGATCGGTCCGTGCTCGAAGCGCGGCGAGCACGTGTCCCGGGGCCGAGCCCGGGGGCCGGCCGAGCGCGGCGGCCAGGTCGGCGGCCAGCGACCGCAGCCCGTTGACGCCTCGGCCACTGAGGGGAATGACGGCCAGCCCCGGCGGCGGCAGCGTCTGGGGCGCGGTGTTCATCCTCGCCGGGCTGTCCGGGTCGGTCAGTGCCAGGAAGCGGCCCAGGAGGGCGGTCTTGCCGGAGCCCGGCGCGCCGGTGACCGCCAGCGGTGGCACC